>JAJBTR010000345.1:0-297 GCA_020860745.1 Lachnospiraceae bacterium
TAGAGGAATAAGGTATTTTCTATAAACTTCCGCAAATAGGGTTTCCCGTTATCGTTTCTCCATGCCATCACAAAACCACTCTCTGTTCCGGCGATGGGAATTTTACAGTGTTCTTCGCTGTTTAAGTCTGCATAGTATTTGTCACAGACAAAGATATCCCGGTCTGCCTGGATATTTAAGGTCAGAGAGTTTGCGGAGGAAACGTAATTTGTGATGTTTGGGGAAAAACCAAATGGGCGGCACAGTTCATGGAGCATTTTCACATACTCCGGCAGATACTGCGGTGAAATGCAGATG
>JAJBTR010000345.1:307-6503 GCA_020860745.1 Lachnospiraceae bacterium
AAATCAGACTGGCTCAGGTCTTCCACGGACAGCACTTCTTTTTTCGCCAGCGGGTTTGTTTTTTTCATGCAGGCACAGTGGGGTGTTTTCCCGAGCATTTTCCAGGAGATGTGATCCAGTTCTTTCTGGTCGAAGTCGTAATAAATGGAAAAGATGATATCCGCCTCTTTCTGGATTAACATCCGGCGGATATCCCACGCGGCATCCGATTCCAGCCGCAGACGGACATCCGGGTGGTTCGTGTGAAAGGAATTCATCAGCGGCAGCAGGAAGCAATCCGGGGAAAAGGAGTCCAGGCATCCGATGACCAGACTCTTGGTCTGACCGGTCTGCAGTACATGCGCATACTGAATCTCATCCTCTATATGCTGCAGACCGTCCTTCCAGGCATCGTAAAGGTAGCGCCCTGCCGGTGTGAGAGTGATTTTATTTTTATCTCTGAAAAACAGCTGCAGATCCAGCTGTGATTCCAGACTCTGCAGCTTTTTGCTCAGCGTTGGCTGGCTCAGATTAAAAAACTTTGCCGCTTTCGTAATGTTTCGGTATTCTGCTACTTTTACGAAATACTGCATCTGTCCGATGCTGACATTTCGGATGTCGACATTGTGCATAAGAATCTCCGTTCCGCTGTCCTTTGGTTGACGGCACTAACATTAGTGAGGGAGTTTTCGTTTTTCCATGTGCAAGCCTGCGCTTATAATTTCGTAAACGTAAATCATACAGGCAGAGACGCGAAATCACTACGATTTCTTATGCTCTTTATACACATGGTATTATAAATCTGTGATATATAAATAATGAGACCAGGTTCATCATAACATGTTTGTTTAAATTAGAAAAGCGGGAACATAGGGCTCCCGCTAAAAAATAAATCAATTGTTATTTGTAATAATTCCGTCCGTATGACGTGATTTCGTCACTTACGATTGCAAACACTCTGGCATCAATGATGGGAGCATTGGCACAGTAGCCGCCATTTTGAGCAAGGGAATCCAGTGCCCGGCGAACCTCCTGCCGGATCTCTTCTTCTGTGGCGCCCGGGCGTTCCAGCACTTCCTGGGTATTGAATCCTCCGCTGAGAAGAATCCGATCACCAAACTCTTTTTTGATGTCTTCCACTTCGTTGCAATACTGGAGCGGCTGCAGCGCGTCAATCCCCATCTCTACGAGATCCGGAACCGTGGGTTTGATATAGCCGCAGGAATGCATCTCAAAGATCATTCCAAGTTCATGCGTGCAGTCAATGACCCTTTTGATATATGGTTTGATAAACTCCCGCCACATATCCATGGAGAAAAACATATTCTGGTTGTTGCCCCAGTCGTCATGATATACAATGATATCAAATCCAAAGTATTCTTTCAGAATTTTCAGGTAGCGGCATTTGTAATCGGTCAGCGCGTCAAAGAATTCGTGTACTTCATCCGGAGTCTCCAGAAAAGCACAGACGGCGTTTTCAAATCCCATCAGGCTCATCATGCGCTCGAATGGTCCGTTTAAAAACATGCACAGCGACATGCGGTTTTCCCGGTCCCAGTCTTTGGTGGCTTCTGCCGCGATTGCAGGCCAGTCATAGGAGTCCAGGTCTGGGAAGTGGATGTCCTCTTTCCAGTTTTCCAGATCTTCCACGACTTCCTGCCCCGGTGTCTCCGTCTGGGAATTCAGCTCGGGCGTGAAAGTCCAGTTCACGCCGAACCAGTCATCTCCGCTGCCCTCTCCGAAATAGCGTTCTCCGTAGGAAAACCAGAGATCATAGTCTGTAAATCCGTTTGGTATCCGTTCCGGCTTCTCGTGCCGGTATGCTGCCTGCATATTTTCTCTCGGTGTCATGTCAGAGCTCCCCCTTTTGGTTTTGATTTTGTGAGCGTTGTCGATAAGCATGCTCATGATGTGCCTGTATAGGAAGAAAGCTGCTTATCAGGCTCTTTTCTATATAGTGTGACTGTATGGTAGTCGTACTAGTTAACTTAAGTATACAGGGCAAGTCATGAAAAGGAAAACGAATTATTTTTGTGCTGCCATGCCAAATTGGAATGCCTTGTTCATTAATATCTGATGTTTTTATTCTGGAAAGATGATACAATTTAGTCATCAAAAAACTCAGAAAGGAAGGCAGCAAAATGTTAAAAGAGACAAGGCAGGACAATCTGGGAACGCATCTGGAATGGGAATTGGACGGGGTTACATCGAAAATGCTGAACTGGTTCTGGTGCAACATGGAAAAATGCGATAACCTCTGGCATCCGAATCAGCATATAGGATTATCCTGGATGATAGATCCCAGAGAAAGCGGTCCTATCGGCTCCATTCACCGGGCGCCTCAGAAATGGAATGACGGCAAACTGATCACCCCTTATATTCGACTCGATGATGTCGCCAAAGTCCCGGCTCATGTGCGGCGCGTCCTGAAGTATGATCACGCCATCATTGCGGTCGGGTTTAATCTGGAAGGGAAAGAGGAATCCTACGATCCCGAAACCACAAGAAAAGAAGCGTATCGCGTTCATCAGTGGCAGTCCAGCGAGTGCGGTGTGGTCGGCATGTCCTCCGCCATTCCTTTGCACGAAGAGGGGGACCAGTATGAGGATTCCGGGCTTATCTGGGCCGCTCATGCGGCGGAGGAAACCGGAAACTGGGAAGTATTCCTGCCGCAGTTATATTCTCTCTACAGGGTCATCACAGATCCGCAGATCTGTCCCTATTATAGTTTTGAAATAGAGGGAACCGGAGAAAACGCGCGCTATAAGTACCTGTAGAGGAAACGCCTATGACTTCTTTACAAATAAAATATTTCCTGACCGCGGCCCGTTGTCTGAATTTTACGGAGGCGGCGCGGCAGCTGTATATCTCGCAGCCTGCGCTCAGCCAGCAGATCGCGGCGATGGAAAAAGAACTGAACATGCAGCTTTTTATCCGTTCTAAAGGGAAAGTCTTTCTGACGCCTGGCGCGGTGATTCTGATGCATGATCTGCCCAAATATGAAAAAATGTACGAAACGATTCTGAAAAATGCGCAGTATGCGAACGAGGGCCGCAGCGGTGTCCTGAGGATAGGCTTTCTGGAAGGGCAAAATATTGCGCCGGATGTGGTAGAGCGCTATTTTCAGTTCCGGGAGCAGTTTCCAAATATCGCCGTTGATGCGAGTTGCGGCTCTTTCGGTACACTGCAGCGTATGCTGGCGGAGGACGAGGTGGATCTGATTTATACTGCTGATTTTGAAGTGGAAGATAATCCCTCCTATTGCAGTGAGCCTGTGGCGGAGGATTATGCGGTGATTCTGCTCTCCCGGTTTCATCCGCTCGCGAAGGAGAAAATCACCGGTCTTAAACAGCTGAAAAGTGTGCCGATGATCACACTTCGCCGGCAGGAGAGTACCTGGATTGCCGGGAGAGTGGAAGATGACTGCCGGCGGGCAGGCTTTGTCCCCCATGTAAAATATGCGGATTCGCCGGATGAACAGATTCTGTGGACGGAAATCGGCCTTGGCTTCAGCGTGACGAATCAGGACAGCTACGGGTGCCTGAATAAGAATCTGATCTGCCTGGATCAGATACATCTGGCAGAGCGAAAGTTTGTATTTGGGTGGAAAAAAGATAATGTGAATCCGGCGGTTGCGCTTTTTGTCAACTGCATGTTGGGAGACAGGAATTCAACAACCAATCGATAAGGTATACGCTCCGGGCACTCGTGAATGCATGTGCAGTAGCACAGGCGCACTTCGTGCGATAAGGTATTGCTTATACCTTGATTCTACAATACTTTTTTTACAGAATTCCTTCTATCTGTTATCATCATTAGTAAAGGCTTTTGATCCCAACATCATCTGATACAGCTCTATGAAAGCAGGAGGAGGATTATTTATGTCAGAACAATTATTTGCAGAGAGAATGAAGCGGGTGCAGGATGCGATCGCACTGAAGGAGCCGGACCGGGTTCCGTTTGTACCGACGACAGGAAATCTTGTCGCTTTGGAATACGGTGTTTCCATCAAGGAGGGGATGCTTGACCAGAGAAATCTGATCCCGGCGCTGGATCGTATGCTGGAGGATATGAAGCCGGATTATTTTTATATGCCGGATTTTTTCCCGAAAAAGGGAATGGATATCCTGCAGCCCATTAACATCAATTATCCGGGAAAAACCGCAGAGTTTGGCGATAATTTTACCTATCAGGTGGTGGATCACGAATTCATGGGGGATGATGAGTACGAAGAGTTTTTAAAAGACCCTTCGGCTTATCTGCTTCACCGGGTTCTGGCGGAAAAGTTTCAGGCTCTGGGCGGATTAAAGATCTTGAATCCTTACAGCCTGTGCGGCAGCACGGTGATGGGATTTTCCGCGCTGGCGGCGCCGCCGCTGCAGCAGGCGCTGCAGGCTATGCTGGATGCGGGAAAAGAGATTTCGGAGTTTATACAGACCGGTGTGGATGCGACCATGCACCTGATCCAGAAAGGATTTCCGGTGTGGGGCAATGCGGTGGCCAGCCATCCGTTTGATGATTTTGCGGACAACATTCGCGGGCTGATCAATACGGTGATGGATATGAAGACGGATCCGGAATTATTGGCGGAGGCAGTGGACCGCTATACGGATGTCTCCATTGAGTCGGCCATCGGCCTGTGTAAAATGTCTCACTCGGATAACCTGTTCATCCCACTCCACGCGGGGGTGGATGAGTTCATGTCGCCGGACGATTACGTGGAGTATTACTGGCCTCCGCTGAAAAAGATGATCAACGCGGTGGTCGGAGCCGGGATTACACCATTTGTCTTCTGTGAGGGAAATTATTTTACCAGGCTGGACGTGATTAAAGATGTTCCGAAAGGCAAGGTGGTTTATCTCTTTGAAAAACAGGATATGGCAAAGGCAAAGAAAGTTTTGGGAGATGTAGCCTGTGTGGCGGGGAATTTTGACACGAATCTGCTGATGTATGGCACGCCGGAGGAAGTGACGGAGGAGACGAAGCGGCTGCTGGATATCTGTGCGCCGGGAGGCGGCTACATGATGTCTAATGCCATCTCGCTGGATAATGCGAAGAAAGAGAATCTGGCTGCCTGGTATGAGGCGGTTGAAAAATATGGGAAATATTAAGAAAACAGTATAAGAAAGATCGAACCCCGGAGTGTAAAAACTCCGGGGTTTTGGCAGTTACATCGTTTATGCAAAGATTTTTCAGCTTATGCATTTTCGATGATACAGGTATGCTTTTTGGTATTTTCCCCTCTGGCATTTTTTTCATAATTAATACCGACCAGAAGCAGGGTGTCAAAGTATTTTTTCAGCGGGCCATCGTATCGATTATTTTTAATCTGCTGAATTGCGGAATCAGCACTTTTACTATATTTCAGCTCTACCAGCAGAGCAGGCTTGTCTGTGTTGCGGTAAGGCAGAAAGGCGAGATCCGCAAAACCTTTTCCGGTGGGAAGTTCCCGGATAATTTCATAATAGTTTCTCGCTGTATAGTAAGCCAGGGTGACTGCACAGCTTAACGAGTTTTCATCGTTATACTGAAGCACGGAAATATCTGAATTATGGATTTCCTCCAACGCATTTTCTACCGCATGGCTGTCCTTTTGAATAGTTGCGTTTAAAAGTTCTTCTGATCTGGAGAGAGCTTTGCCGATTTCTCCCCAGGTATCGTCATCCACAGCGTCCCGGAATATATCTGCGACTTCCAGGTTAGGAATAGAAACAGTTTTTGAATGTTCATCATATGCCAGATATCCCAGGTGAATCAGAAGAGTCAGCACATCATCCTTGCTCCGGAATGATGTCATATCATTCTGAAACCGCTCTGTTCGTACCCGGACTCCCTCGCCGCCCAGCATTGTCACGATCGCATCTTTTAATCCATCAAAGTTCATGCTGATATAATTCTTCAGCGATTCATAGGTTCCGGATGTCGGCCAGTATCCTTTGATTTTTCTGAAGTGAACAGCACTGATCACAGAATTTGGGCTGTATACTGAGCTGATATCAGAAAAAGAGTAGCCGTCATACCACTGCTTCATCTGATCAAAATCCAGGTTATACTGGTTACAAAGTTTTTCCACTTCCTCTCCGGTAAAACCAAATATATTCTGACAAATTCAGGGGATCCACCATGGTATATTCTCTGAAATCCGTGAGGGCAGATTCTGTTCCGTATTTTTTGATGGGAAGGATGCCAGTCATATAGGCAGCAGCAATCATGCGGT
>JAJBTR010000028.1:0-4262 GCA_020860745.1 Lachnospiraceae bacterium
TTTCTACCAGTGTATCATTCCAGAAAGTGATTGACAAGGAAGAATATATGTTTTATTTATATATTTTTAATACTTTGTTTATGCGTTTGCCTTATCTGAACCGACATTCTTCGCCCAGATTTCCTCAGTAACAACCGGACTATAAACAAATAGCGAGAGTTCTCGGGACAGCCATGTCACTTATTTACCGGACTGTCCCTCTGACTTCTTAATGCTAACGAATCGCTATCACTTCATAGTCTGCATCTTCCACCGCCTTTTTCAGCACATCGTCCGCCACATCCGCGCTGAGCGTCACAACTGCAGTTCCCCTCTCATGGCTGGCTTCTGCGGAGGCGACGCCCTCCAGCGCCTCCAGAGCATTCTTCACATGCTTTTCGCAGTGTCCGCACATCATTCCTTTGATTTCAATTGTTTTTTCCATTGTCTGACTCTCCTCTTCTTTTATATTTTCTGTTAATTTATTCAAATCAGCCTGTTCTTTTCTCGAAACATCTTTTGCCAGAATGTCCTTCGCCGGATTATCTTTTTCCAATGTATCCGGTTCCTCAAACAGGCTGTCTGAAACGGTATGTTTTTTCGGCTTATCCCGCTTTGTACTGTGTACGTTGACAAAGTTTAAGCGGAGCGCGTTGGACACCACACAGAAGCTGGACAGGCTCATGGCCGCGGCTCCGAACATCGGATTCAATTTCCGCCCGAGCAGGTAATAATACGCTCCTGCCGCGAGAGGAATTCCGATTACGTTGTAAATAAAAGCCCAGAACAGATTTTCATGAATGTTGCGGAGTACCCGGCGGCTTAAACGGATGGCGGCGGGCACATCGTCCAGCCTGCTTTTGACAAGAACCACGTCTGCGGCGTCAAGCGCCACATCCGCCCCCGCGCCGATGGCAATGCCGATGTCCGCCCGGGTCAGAGCCGGTGCATCGTTGATTCCATCGCCGACCATGGCCACCTTGCCTTTCTCTTTCAGCTTTCTGACTACGCTCTCCTTGTCACCCGGCAGTACATCCGCGATCACATGGTCTACGCCCGCCTGTGCGCCGATGGCGTCTGCCGTGCGCCGGTTGTCGCCGGTCAGCATGACCACTTTCATACCCATTCTTTTCAGCTGGAGGATGGCTTCTGGCGCCTCCGGCTTGATCACATCGGCCACCGCGATGATGCCGCAGATCTCATGGTCTTTGGCGAAAAAGAGCGGTGTTTTCCCTTCCTCAGCCAGGCCGGCCGCCTGCTGTTGGATTTCTTCCGGAACATCCGTGACCGTGAGAATATAGTTCAGGTTGCCTGCATAATAACGGTTGCCGCCAATCAGCCCGGTAAGACCGTTTCCGACCACTGCCTGAAAGTCGTCTGCGGGAGCCGCTGCAATTTTATTTTCCTCCGCATACTCGACGATGGCGCGCGCCAGGGGATGTTCACTTTTCTGTTCCAGGGCATAGGCAATCTGAAGCAGTTGTGTTTTTGCAGCTTCCACGGCGCAATCTGTATTTTGTCCTGCAGTACGGTCAGCTTCCATACTTTTCGCCCCGGGAAATTCTGCAGTATCTGGGAATTCGCCATCCTTTTTCTTTCCATATCGAAACGATATGTCCGGATTGGGATATTCCCCCTGTTCTGATACTCTTCCCTGCGCCGGAAGAATATCCGTTACCTTCGGCTTCCCGGTCGTGATCGTGCCGGTTTTATCCATGACGATGATATCCATTTTCCCGGTCTCCTCCAGGGATACCGCCGTCTTAAACAGGACGCCGTTTCGCGCACCCTGACCGTTCCCCACCATGATTGCCACCGGAGTAGCCAGACCGAGCGCACAGGGACAGCTGATGACCAGGACGGAGATCGCCCGGGACAGGCAGAATCCAAAAGTCTGCCCCACCATCAGCCAGATGACAAAAGTCACTGCCGCGATAATCAATACCGATGGGACAAAGACGCCGGATACTTTGTCGGCCACTTTGGCGATGGGGGCTTTGGTAGCCGCCGCGTCGCTGACCATCCGGATGATCTGCGACAAAGTTGTGTCCTCCCCGACGCGCGTCGCCTCGCACTTTAAAAAGCCGGACTGGTTGATGGTCGCCGCAGACACATTGCTCCCCGCTTCTTTGTCCACGGGGATACTCTCACCGGTCAGAGCAGCTTCATCCACCGCGCTCATCCCCTCCAGCACAAGACCGTCCACAGGAATGCTCTCGCCGGGGCGCACCACAAAAACATCGCCCTTTCTCACCTGGGCGGCGGGAATCGTCTCCTCCGCCCCATCCCGGATCACATGGGCCGTCTTCGGCGCCAGCTGCATCAGGCTCTTTAAGGCGTTCGTCGTCTTTCCTTTGGAATAGGCCTCCAACGTCTTCCCGACCGTGATCAGCGTCAGGATCATCGCCGCAGATTCAAAGTAAAATTCATCCATGTATGTCATCACCGCATCCATATCCATGCGCAGCTGTGCGCCGGTCATGGTAAAAAGCGCGTAGGTGCTGTAGGCAAAGGAGGCGGCGGAACCCATGGCCACCAGCGTATCCATATTCGGGGCTCGGTGAAGCAGGCTGGTAAAACCGCTGATAAAAAACTTCTGGTTAATCACCATGACGAGAATGGTCAGCAGCATCTCATACAACCCCATCGCCACATGGTTTTCACTCAGCAATGCCGGAAGCGGCCAGTTCCACATCATGTGTCCCATCGAGACATACATCAGCGGAAGTAAAATAATCACGGACGCGATCAGCCGCTTCAGCAGTTTCGGCGTCTCGTGATCCTCCAGTGCGGCGGCATCCGCGCCTGCACTTCCCGCATCAGCCCCGGCAGCGTTGCCTCCTTTCAGAGACGCGCCGTATCCGGCCGCCGATACGGCAGCAATCACCTCCGCGGAGGAAGCGCTTCCCTCCACCGTCATAGAATTCGTCAGCAGGCTCACCGCCACACCGGTTACACCGGGCACTTTCTGTACCGCCTTCTCCACGTGGGCGCTGCAGGCGGCGCAGCTCATGCCGGTCACATTATATTGTTCCATAGTGTAAGTCCTTTCCATCATTCAATCATATAATCATAAAGGTAAAAGGTCAGATACGCGAACGGGAAATTCCTTTTGCATCCCTTTTGTCTCCCTTTTGTCGCATTAATCTTCATATATTAAGAAAATCTGATTGTATACGGGCCTACTTCAAGAGTTATTGAAACGTCTTCACCAGCTCATCGATCACCTCATCGTTGCCGGAGCGGACATTCTCCACAACACAGCTGCGTATATGATTCCCCAAAAGTTCCTTATTAAAACTGTTCAGCGCGGAATTGATGGCAGAAACCTGAATCAGGATGTCAACGCAGTAGGCATCCCGCTCCAGCATTCCCTTAACGCCGCGCACCTGCCCCTCGATACGGCTCAGGCGGTTCATCAGGCTTTTGTATTCTTCCGGCGCCCGTTCTTTCTTCATGCAACTGGAGCATGCGCTGCAGGAGACTGCGGATTCGTGTGCCGCTGCCGATGCTGGTTCCATTTTTCTCAGATTGTCTATTTCTGTTGTGTTTTCTGTCAGATTTTTCGTTTCTGTTGTGTTTTCAGGTTGTTTGTTCATTATTCTGGTCTCATCATTCATGATAGCCTCCGTTCTGCCGCTTTTCCATTGACTACTTTGTAGAATGGATTGATTTATATTCTAAGACGCATTATATACCCTATTGGGGTATATTGCAAGTCTGTCTCATAGAAAATGTCAATTTCATATAAAAAACAATATTATTTTTTCTCAGCCTTAACAAAAAAACGCCTGCTTTCGGTCTGAAAGCAGGCGATGTAAACATCCGCATTATATAATTTCACTTTCTTCAAGTTCCCGTATACGCTCCGGAGTTTCCATAAGAATATCCGCAATTTCTTCTGTAGATAACCCTCTTGCCCGGTGATAACTAATCAATTCCATAAGTTTTGATACGCGTCCCTCTTCCCGAATCTGTCGCATATGTTTTTCCTCATCATACTCGAAAATACCCACCCGGATCACCTCGCTTCTATTCCTGCGCAAAAAATCAGCCAGAATATTTTCCCTGATGCATTCGTTTACAGCTGCCTCCACAGCACTTGCAAGCGGCAAAGTTTCGCTATAATGACGAATACGTGAAACCAGAATCATATATTCCTGCAATGTTCTGCACTTTTCCATCAAGTCAGAATTATACCCTTCATTGATATTTAATACAGTTACTTTCAACCACATGAATTTTGCATCATTTCTGACGAATAATCTCGTCCAGATTACACC
>JAJBTR010000028.1:4272-6464 GCA_020860745.1 Lachnospiraceae bacterium
ACTCTTTCTCCGAATCCGGCGTTATAAGCGTGACGACATTTGTGTCTGTCCCGAATCCGGCGCCTGCGACTTTCAGGTTATTCGCAACTATCATATCCAGATTTTTCTTCGCCAGTTTCGCCCTGGAGTTTTCCAGCATATTCCGGGTTTCCATGGAAAAGCCACAGAGGAACTGTCCCGGCCGCTGCCGCTCTCCCAGAGTTTTTAAAATATCCGTTGTGCGGGTCAGCGGGATGCTGAGGGAACCGTCCGCTTTCTTTATTTTTTCATCGCTGACTGTGGACGGACGGTAATCCGCCACTGCCGCCGTCATGATAATGATATCCGTCTCCTGCTGACGGGATGTCACAGCTTCATACATATCCTGTGCTGATATAACCGGGCATACGTCCACAAACATCGGCGGCTCCAGAACGCATGGTCCGGTAACGAGAGTCACTTCGGCGCCGCGAAACATCGCCTCCTGTGCGATGGCGTATCCCATCTTACCGGTTGAGTGATTTGTAATATAACGGACCGGATCAATAGCTTCCTGCGTCGGTCCCGCTGTGACCAGTATTTTTTTTCCGGCCAGATCTTTTTCTCTCGCAACAGTTCGCAGAATATACTGAAACAGGTCCTCCGGTTCCGGCATCTTTCCCTTTCCGATATCGCGGCAGGCAAGCATGCCGTTGGCCGGTTCGATAATCTCTTTCCCGTAGGAGCGCAGCCTTTCCAGGTTATTCTGGAGAAGCGGATTTTCGTACATATTGGTGTTCATGGCCGGTGCAATGAGCATGGGGGCTTTACATGCCATGGCCGTTGTGGTCAGCATATCATCCGCGATCCCGTTGGCCAGCTTTCCGATCACGTTGGCGGAGGCCGGTGCGATCATCATCAGATCCGCCTGCGCTGCAAGATTCACATGCGCCACATGAAACTGGAAATTGCGGTCAAAGGTATCCACCAGGCACTTGTGGTTCGTCAGTGTCTCAAAAGCAGTAGGGCGGATAAAGTTCATCGCGTTTTTTGTCATGATCACGTGAACATCCGCGTGCTGTTTGATCAACATACTGGCCAGATTGGCAATTTTATAAGCGGCGATGCTGCCGGTCACGCCGAGGACGATGGTTTTTCCCTGAAGCATGGTCATTTCTCCTATGTCAATTATTGCAATAAATGTTCTTATTTATAAATGCCTGTCTGATTCCTTTTATCTCTCCAGCCTTGCCACATCAAATAACTGTCCCTGCTTCTCATATCTTGTCACACGGCTGATCCGGTTGATTTCGTCCACAAAAACAACCGATGGTTTATGGGTTTTTGCTTCCTCCGGCGTCATATCCGCGTAGGACATGATGATGATCTTGTCTTTCACGGAACAGCACCGCGCCGCTGCCCCGTTTAAACAAATCACACCGCTGCCCCGTTCCCCGGCAATCGTGTAGGTCTCAAAACTGCTGCCGTTAATTAAATTAACGATCTGAACTTTCTCATATTCCATATTACCGGCCGCCTCCATCAGAGCTTCATCGATGGTGATGCTGCCCACATAGTCCAGCGCCGCCTGGGTTACGGTGGCGCGGTGGATTTTTCCTTTTAACATGGTGATATTCATAATTGGTCCTCGTTTTTATGGTTTACGCTTCTATTCCACAGCACTTTCAACGCTAAAATTATCTATCAATCTCGTCTTCCCGATATAGACCGCCATTGCCACCAGCAGCGGCGCTTTCACTTCCGTGACCTGCTGCATGGTCAGCCCGTCGACTGCCTTAACGTAGTCAATCCGGGCCATCGGCTCTGTTGCAATGTTCGCTTTCATGGCTTCGACTAATTTTACCACATCTGTCTCACCCTCTGCAACCATTTTTTCGCCGAGAGCGATGGTTTTGCTCAAAATCAGTGCTGCCTTGCGCTCTTCAGCGGACAGGTAAGTGTTGCGTGAGCTTTTGGCCAGGCCGTCCTCCTCGCGGATGATCGGGCAGCCGATGATCTCCAGATCCATATTCAGGTCTTCGACCATATGCTTTACAATAGCGAGCTGCTGAGCATCCTTCTGACCGAAGTAAGCCCGGTCCGGCTGCACGATGTTGAAGAGCTTCGTCAGAACCGTGCAGACGCCGCGGAAGTGAACCGGACGGCTCAGACCGCAGAGTTCCTCCGTCAGAACGGACATATCCACATAGGAACAGAAGCTGTCTGTGTACATC
>JAJBTR010000390.1 GCA_020860745.1 Lachnospiraceae bacterium
CGACGCCGCTGATCTTTTTCGTGCCGATCCGGATCAGATATTCTTTTCCGGCAAAAAGCAGCTCATCATCCATCCACAGCAGGGTCGCGCTTACTTTCTTCGCCACGGGCAAACGGCCCGTGTTAGCGAGAACGCAGCCGCGGCTTACATCCACCTCGCGATCCAACTGAATGGTAATGGCCTGGCCGGCAACTGCCTCCGGAACTTCGTCAAACCCGACATGTATCGCTTTTACATGCGCGGATTCCCCGCCGGGAAGCACGGTAAGCTCCTGCCCTTTCACTACACAGCCGCTTTCCACCTGCCCCTGAAATCCCCGGAACGTATGATCCGGCCTGCACACACGCTGTACGGGAAGATAGAATGTATCCTGCTTTTCATCTTCCGACACATCAACTGTCTCCAGATAATCCAGCAGCGTGCCGCCCTGATACCACGGCATGTGATTCAGCGCTTGAGTGATATTGTCCCCCTGCGTCGCGCTGACCGGTATGATTTTTACATGCTGCAGCCCCAGCTCCCCGGACAGGGTGTTAATATCTTTCCTGATTTCTTCAAAACGATTCTCCCGATAGTCTACCAGATCCATCTTGTTTACGGCAAAGACAAAATAACGGATGCCCATCAGGGCGCAGATCCGCGCATGCCGCCGCGTCTGGGACAGGACGCCATGCTCCGCGTCCACCATGACCACCGCAAGGCTTGCAAAAGAAGCGCCCACCGCCATGTTCCTCGTGTACTCCTCGTGGCCGGGTGTGTCGGCGGCAATAAAGCTGCGCCGCTCCGTCGTGAAATAGAGATAGGCCACGTCGATGGTAATGCCCTGCTCCCGCTCCGCGGTCAGTCCGTCTAAAAGGAGGGAATAGTCGATTTCACCTCCGTGGGAACCCACCTTGCTGTCAAGGATCAGCGCTTTTTCCTGGTCGGCATACAGAAGCTTCGCGTCGTAAAGGATATGCCCGAGGAGAGTGGATTTTCCGTCGTCCACGCTCCCGCAGGTGATAAATTTCAATAAGCTGTTCATCAGAAATATCCCTCCCTCTTTCGCTTTTCCATGCTGGCATTGCCACCGTCTTTATCAATCACACGGCTGGTACGCTCCGATTCCACGGAGCTTAAGGTCTCCTCGATTACCTGTTCCAGCGTCGTCGCGTGCGATTCAACGCCGCCCGAGAGCGGGTAGCAGCCCAGCGTGCGGAAACGGACGCTTTTCATCTCCGGCACCTCGCTGGGAAGCAGCCGCATCCGGTCGTCGTCCACCATGATAATGTTGCCGTCCCGGTAAACCACCGGCCGCTCGGCCGCAAAGTACAGGGACACAATAGGGATATTTTCTCTCTTGATATATTGCCAGATATCCTTCTCCGTCCAGTTGGAAAGCGGGAAGACGCGGATGCTTTCCCCTTTGTAAAGCTCCGTGTTGAAAAGCTTCCAGACCTCCGGTCTCTGGTTTTTCGGATCCCAGGCCTGGGCAGCATTGCGGAAGGAAAAAATTCGCTCTTTTGCCCGGCTTTTTTCCTCGTCCCTCCGGCCGCCGCCGAAAGCCGCCGTGAAGCCATATTTCTCCAGAGCCTGTTTTAACGCCTGGGTTTTCATGATATCCGTATAGCTGGCGCCGTGGTCAAACGGGTTGATGCCCGCCCTGACGCCATCCTCGTTGATATACTCCAGCATCTCGATGCCGAGCTCCGTCGCTCTTTTATCACGGAACTCGATCATCTCGTGAAACTTCCATGTCGTGTTGACATGCAAAAACGGAAACGGCGGTTTCTCCGGGTAAAACGCTTTCAGCGCCAGATGCAGCATCACGGAGCTGTCCTTCCCGATGGAATACAGCATTACGGGCTTTTCGCACTCCGCAACTACTTCCCGGATGATATAAATCGCCTCCGCCTCCAGTTCATCCAAATGTGACAATCCATTCATAACAATCTAACTCCTATCCATAACAATTACTAGTACCGGTTCGCATCCCGCCTGTCTGTCTCAATGACCACCTCCTTTTCATCCGCTTTTCGGATATGCCACCGGAGGATATCGCCCCTTTTTTCCACATTCATCACGCTGCCTCCGCCACCGATGTCCGCACCAAGGAAAAAGTCAATGGCTCCGGCCGGGCACTCCTTGATGCAGGAAGCACAGCCCCAGCAGTCGCGCGGGTAATCCATGTGAGCGCATCCGTCCGCCACTGAAATCAGCGTTCCGGGGCAGACCGCAGCACAACTGCCGCAGCCGATGCAGCGTTCACGGTTGATTCGTATACTCATACACGTTCTCCTTTTTTTCTCTTTCTGTGAAAGTCCAGGAATCCTGGCCGTAAGGCGCAGGATGACTGATTACTTTCATGTATGCAACGGCACCTAGCAAAGTCTTTTACCATCAACCATCGTCAGACATGGTATCCGTATGCCGGAATTCGTTTTCCGTCACAATCTCTCTCCACAAAGCTTCATGCTTTCCATCCTTTATGCGGGAGTTCAGATAGGCAAAACACTCCGGATTTTTCCCGGGGTAATCCTGATTTTCCCCGAAAATATGCCATCTGGTTTCTCTGCGGTTCAGAAGATGGAAAATCAGCGTCTTACAGACCGTCAGCCGGTCCCGCAGTTCATACACAAAAAGCAGTTCATGCATGTTCGAGGCAGCCAGGCGCTCCGTCAGGGCAGCTAACCGGTCGATCTCCGCATCCGCCAGGCGAAGCCGCTGCTCCGTATAAGCGTAATGGGTGGAGATACCGCCCGCATACTCATCCATGACTTTTTGTATCCGCTCCTCCAGCTCCTCCGCCGTGTATGGTGCGTTCGTCTCGCTGAGGATGTGGGCATAAGTATTAAGGACAACGTCGGCCTGTTTTCGTAAAAGCGACCCCGTTCCCTGATCGGTTTCCGTGGTTCCGTCCGTTCCTGCTTTTCCGTCCGATTCTGTTTTCCCATCGGT
The DNA here is from genome assembly GCA_020860745.1 of Lachnospiraceae bacterium. GTDB lineage: Bacteria > Bacillota > Clostridia > Lachnospirales > Lachnospiraceae > Eubacterium_I. Next base: position 2,938 of record JAJBTR010000390.1, read on the forward strand.
TTCTGTTTTCCCGTCTGCATTTGTCCCGGCAGCCGGATCCGATTCTGCTGTGCCACATCCGCTTTTTGCTGCAGGAGCACCAGCAGATTCTTCCCGCGCAGCATCCGCGGATTGCAGTGAGACGAGAATACTCTCCGCCGCGATTTTCCCCTCCGCCAGAGCGCCGGTAACGTATTTCTGCGGGTAGCCGCCCGCCACATCCCCTGCGGCATACAGTCCGCGGATCGTCGTCTCCCTGCGGGTATCCACCCAATATCCGCTGGCGGTATGCCCTCCTACGACATAGGGTTCCGTCCCCTCAATCTCCACATTCTGCGCTGCGGGACCCGCACCCTGTTCCATCCATTTCAGGGTCTGGGCCGGACACATGTTCAGATAGGCTTTCAGGAGTTCCTCCTGCTGCTGTCTGGAGATACCGCTCGTTTTCAGATAGCAGGGACCGTTTCCGAGACGATTTTCCATCACGGTTCCGTAGATTCGTTCGCTGGTGGTGATGCCGTACTGATTCTCATACATATATCCCTTTGCATTGACCTGCCGGGCGCCGACTCCCTGTGCAATGGTTCCGGTCGGCGCGATGGTGTCCTTGCACCGCAGCGCGACAAAACGCATCTCAAAAGAGGTCATCTCCGCTCCTGCACGAATCCCCATGGCGTACCCCGCTCCGGTAAGAAACGGCGGGTACCACATTTTATGTCTGGAAAACCCGGGATTATTGGGCTTATACAGCCCCGCGGCGCCTCCCGTCGCCACCAGCACGGCTCTGGCCCGGATGATGTAAGCTTTCCGCTCTGTCACGGAAAATCCAACCGCTCCGTAAACTCTATTATGTTCCACCAGCAGGTCTGTGATGTTGACCCGGTTCAGCACTGTCACGCGTTCTGACTGCTGCACAGCGTCCGCGAGGATCGGTTTGATATTTTCCCCGTTGATCTTGATATTGCGGTTTCCACGGGACACGTATTTTCCATTTTCATCCTTCAAAATGGCCAGCCCCAGCTGCTCCAGGTCCGCTGTGACTTCATTAAATAATTCTGCCGCCGTCAGCAGAAGATCCTGCCGCACGATTCCCGCTGCATCCTTCGCCGCGTAATCCGCATAATCCTGCGGCGTCCTGCCCTCTGTGATATAAGCGTTCAGTGCGTTGACGCCTGCCGCCAGGCAGCCGCTGCGGCGGATATCCGCTTTCTCCGCGATCAGAACGGACAGCGCTGATTTCCGGCTGAGCGTCAGGGCGGCATAGCATCCCGCTGTTCCACCGCCGATAATCAGGACATCTGTATCAATCTGACGCGTCTCAAGTATATGTTCCATTTCCAATTCCTTTTCCATACATAATGCGCAATGTTACTCATACTGTCCTCCGCAAGGCTGTTCTTTCATTCCAAAACATTGTAATCTGCGTCACCATATGTGCTGCACAGTAAACATGAATTACTTTTTCGAAAGACTACAGAGCATTCCATTTTCAACGTATCCGCCTTTGTACAGCCTGATCTATTTCAGGAATCAGGGCATCCACTCGAGTCCCGGCCAGTTCTCACACTCTGTATTTTTCTGCGGTTTTCCCGGTGTGGTGCGCCCGTTTTTTACGTAAGAAGCCGCCAGCCTGGTCAGTTCCTCTTCAATCTCAGGACGGAGTCCGTAAAGATTATTTTGCTCCCGGATGTCTGTCGCCAAATCGTAAAGCTGATACGGTGTATCGTCTCCGGGTATCCCGCTTGCGGGGATCTTCGCCTCCGGCCCCATGCCGCCGGAACCCGGGCAGAACTCCAGCTTCCACTTTCCGCGGCGGAGAGAGTAGTTTGCCACAGAATGATGCATCACATCCTCCCGTATGGGCTCTGTCCCGCCTTCCCAGACAGATAATGCGGAAAAGGAGTCCTCCCCGGCGTCGTCCCCATAGGTAAATCCCGTAATCTCCGCAATGGTCGCGAACACATCGGTCAGGCAGGTCATCTGGTCCCGCTCGGCTCCGGCCGGCACATGCCCCGGCCAGCGGACGATAAACGGTATACGGTGACCGCCCTCCCAGATATCGCTTTTCTTCCCGCGATAAATATAACTCGGGTTGTGGCCCAACTCTTTCAGTGTCGGATAATCTGCGATTCCGGAGCAGCCGTTATCGCTGGTGAAAATCAGAATGGTGTCATCCGCAATCCCTTTTTCATGCAGCTTCTCGTCCAGTTTTCCTACAAATCCATCCACCTGCAGGACAAAATCCCCGTACCTGCCGATTCCGGATTTCTCCTGATACTCCGGCGCAGGCAGGAGCGGCCCATGAACCGCCGGGGTCGGATAATAGATAAAGAACGGCTGGTCTTTTCCGGCATAATCATCCACCAGGGAAAGCACCTTCGCATCCATATCCGGAACTACTTTCGCGGGGTCGTGGCCGGACGCCGCAGGCCCGTACTCAACCTCCGTCTGCTGGGACGGTCCCACGCGGTCCAGCCTGCGCACGCCAATCATATGATCCGGCGGGGTCAGCACATGGTCATTTTCGATATACACAAACGGCGGCTGATCCAGAGAAGCCGGAAGCCCGAAGAAATAGTCGAATCCCCGCGTGTTCGGGCCGTCCGCAATCGGCGCCGTAAAATCAATGCCCGCCGCGCATTTGTCCTGATCGCCGTTGGGGTCTTCATATGTCTCCGGCAAAGTATAGTCATCCTTCACGGTCCAGTTCATTCCCAGATGCCACTTCCCGACACAGGCGGTGCGATACCCCTGCTTTTGCAGGAACGATCCGATGGTCTCTCTCCCTTCCTCGATCAGAGGACTGGACTGCCCCGGAAGCACGCCTCTTTTTAAGCGCGATCTCCAGTTGTAGCGGCCGGTCAGAAGCCCGTAGCGGGAAGGTGTGCAGAGCGCCGAGGACGCGTGGCAATCCGTGTTGCGCAGACCCTCTGCCGCCACCGCGTCAATGTGTTCCGTCCGGATCTTGGAATCCGGGTTAAAACAGGACAGATCGCCGTAACCTAGATCGTCCGTCAAAATCAGTATAATGTTCGGTTTTTCCTTTGCCATTGCTTTTTCCTCCCTGATTTTTGGTCATCATTGGATCACAAGGTTTTCTTTTTCCGCACTGCCATTCTCCACATGGAAAGAATTCAGCACCGGATGGTCCGCATCCGCCAGAGACAGAATCAGGTAGCTCGCCGTGCTGTCATAGGCCAGACGGATATCCTCCGCAGACGGACGCGACGGAGTCTGCGGATGGGAATGCCAGTTCCCAAGCGGCTTATACCCCAGTCGCCGCATATCCTTTACGGCGCTTAACTGCTCCGCCGGATCCAGCGAAAAATGTTCACTGGTATGGTCAATGTTCGTCAGAAAATAGACCTTTTCAATCCGTTTTCCTTCCTCTGTCTGCGTTCCGGCGATGAGGCCGCAGGCTTCCTCCGGTACCCTTGCCTTTGCAAATTTCACAATCTGATTAAAATCGTCTTCTTTAATATATACTTTCATCTGCTTTTCCTTCCTGCTTTAATCATAGTATACATACAGGTTATGTA
>JAJBTR010000158.1:0-5898 GCA_020860745.1 Lachnospiraceae bacterium
CGTTAAATTCAGCATTTATCTTATGTTTAAAATTTCTTCATGAAACAACCCTGCCTCCCGGCTACACATGGTAAACTCTCCGGTCCGCAAGCTCATCACAGTAATTCTCACCAGCCTGCTGCGTCCCGAACACCCGTGCAAACGCCTCGCTTTCATAAACCTGGCGCACACTGCCCTGGCAGGCTACCGTCTGTCCGTCAATCAGAATCACCTGATCCGCATACCGCGCCACATAATCAAGGTCGTGGGAAATCAGAATAATGGCCAGATCATAATTCGTTTTCAATTCAGAGATGATCTGGTAAAACACAGCCATACCATTCTGATCAATGCCGGAAACCGGTTCATCCAGAAGCAACAGATCCGGCTTATCCATGATTGCCATGGCGAGCAGGACTCTCTGCAGTTCACCGCCCGACAGGTTGCACACCTGTTTATCGATCAGATCCTCCGCCTGAAAAACCGCCAGGTTCTCACGGATCTTTTCATTCAGCGCCCTGCTCTTTTTCCAGAAGACCGGGTAGGAGCTCTGGTAGCAGGCAATCATGTCATAGACACTGATCGGCGTTTTCTTTTCAATATTCAGATTCTGAGGGACATAGCCGATTTTCAAATCCATGCCCTTGCCGCGGGGAAGAACAGTTTTTTCCTCCGCCGCGTTCGGGAACATCTTTTCACGATTGTCACCCTCATTTTGCATTTTCTCAGCATTATATAATTTCGCTTTCGCTTCGTCAATCCCGTATTTCCCGCCATGCGTGGTATTCATATCCAATTCATGTATCCCGCCATGTGCTGTCATCGAGAATTCAATGTTCCCGGTATGAGGAATATCCCCAAGGATTGCACGGATCAGGGTAGACTTACCCGCTCCGTTTTTCCCGATGACCGCAGCAAGAGTTCCGCAGTGGATATGAAGGCTGACATTTTTTAAAATTTCCTGGTCGCCCACTGTGACTCCGATATCGTTGATCCGGATGCAGTGGAGACCGCAGGGCTCCATTAATTTTCGAAACATGATTCCTCCTATATCAATCAAACGCTTCCCGAATCAGCTCCAGGTTTCCCCGCATCCCGTCCAGGTAGCTCTCCGGATCGTAATCTCCTCTTGTCAGCGTATCCAGGTAAATCACGGTGACATCAGACTCCGCCTCCACCGTGTCGCCCATGTCCTTCCCGTAAAGCTCCTCGGCAAAGATAACCGACACCTGCTGTTCCTCTATGGCGGACAGGATATCTGCCACTTCCCCGGCACTGACCTGCCGCTCCTCATCCAGATCCATCATACCGACCACATTCAGCCCCAGGTCATTTGCCAGATACTCGCAAGCCTCATGAAAAAGCATCACCGGCTGACCGTTCAGGTCAGAAAACACATCTGCATACTCTGTTTCGAGAGCTTCCAGTTTTTCCAGATAATCCTCCGCGTTCTGTTCATACCATTCACTGTGCGCCGCATCCGGATCCGCCTCCGACAGGCCTGCACAGATGGTCTCCACCTGTACCATATAATCATCAATACTCATCCAGGCATGGGCGTTGTCCTCCAGAAGATCCAGTTCCCCGCAGGCATTGACAATATCCAGATCCGGATACTGCTCTGCCACTTCCGCCAGAAAACTCTCAATCCCGCCGCCGTTGATGATAAACACATCCGCCGTGGAGAGAAGCTTCATATCCTCGGTGGTAAGCTGGTAATCGTGCAGGCAGCCCGTCTGGGGTTCACTCAGATTCTCCAGAGACACATCCGGACAGTCGCCGATCACATTCTCCGCCGCAATATACATGGGGTAAAAGGACGTCACCACCGTAAGTGTCGCATCCTCTTCCCCGGCATCCTGGTGATGCACATATAATATAGTAAAACCTGCCCCGGCCAGAAGAATCAGCACCAGGAGAAACGCTGTAAATACATATTTATTTTTTATCATATTTTCACCCTGAGTCTTTCTCCTGAAAAGACAAAATGTTCCTCACAAATTATTGCTGCAATCTGCACCTGCTGCATCCGTCAGTTAACATTCACACATTTCCTCAATCAGCTCCCAGATCTCATCCCTGCCCTGCTTTGTCTGCGCGGAGAACGGAACCACCACCGTATCCGGCGTCACACCCAGACCGGTTTTTACCGCCTTCACCTGCTTCGCAATCTGACTGCGTTTAATCTTATCCAGCTTTGTCGCAATGATAATCGGATGAAATCCCTGATACACCATCCAGTCATACATCTGCTTATCATTAGCGGACGGGTCATGACGAATATCGATAAGCAGAAACACTGCTTTCAGCCGCTGTGAGGTATGCAGGTAGCGCTCGATCATCTGCCCCCACTTTTCTTTTTCGTTCTGAGAAACTTTTGCAAATCCATACCCCGGCAGATCCGTCAGATATAACTCGTTGTTCACATTATAAAAATTAATTGTCTGCGTCTTCCCGGGCTGTCCGGAAGTCCTCGCCAGAGACTTGCGGTTCACCAGCGCATTGATCAGCGACGACTTCCCCACATTAGACTTTCCCGTAAAGGCAATTTCCGGTTTCGTGTTCTCCGGAAGCCTGCTGGTATAGCCGCAGACCGTTTCTAATGATACATTCTTAATTACCATATAATCTCCTGTCACGTCAGGAAACAGCATTCCACCCGTAAGAACAATAGGGGCGGTGTCGCCGCCCCCATTATACATTTGCACAATCCTGTCCATATAGTTCATTTTACGCCGATTTGTAACTGTTCAGTGCCTTCACAGTTACGGGGAAAAGTCCATTAGAAATCGCTGCGCGATGGGACTTTTCCCCGTATAATCTACGTCATCAGACGCACTTCGCAACAAGTGCGAAGTACTGTCCTGAATAGTTACGCCGATTTACTGTACTCCAGCAGCGCGGTACTTCTGCCCTCCACCATATCCCTGGTGATCGTGCACTTCCGGATACGCTCATCCGAAGGAATGCGGTACATCAGATCCATCATGACATTCTCCATGATAGCCCGCAGCCCTCTGGCTCCGGTTTTCCGCTCCAGGGACCGGTCTGCGATCGCCTCCAGCGCATCATCCTCAAAATACAGATCCACACCATCCAGTTCCAGCAGCTTCGTATACTGGCGAAGCAGAGAATTCCGCGGCTCCTTTAAGATACGGATCAGGTCCTCCCTCTCCAGTGCATCCAGTGAAACCGTGATCGGCACACGGCCGATAAACTCCGGGATCATGCCGAATTTCACAAAATCCTGAGGCAGCACTTCTTTCAAAAGTTCTCCGATCTTCTTATCATTTTTTACCGCCAGTTCTGAATTGAAGCCTATCGTACCGCGGTCCAGCCGATTTTCAATGATCCGGTCAATCCCCTGGAATGCGCCGCCGCAGATAAAGAGGATATTTGTCGTGTCAATGGAAATCAGTTCCTGCTGCGGATGCTTTCTGCCGCCCTGCGGCGGCACGGACGCAATGGTTCCCTCCAGGATCTTCAGCAATGCCTGCTGCACACCCTCGCCGGAAACATCTCTTGTGATGGATGCGTTCTCAGATTTTTTCGTAATCTTGTCGATCTCATCAATGTAAATGATGCCGTACTCCGCGCGCTCTATGTCATAATCTGCAGCCTGGATGATCTTCAACAGGATATTTTCCACATCCTCACCCACATAGCCTGCCTCCGTCAGCGTTGTGGCGTCCGCAATGGCAAACGGCACATTGAGAATGCGCGCCAGCGTCTGTGCCAGCAGTGTCTTGCCGGAGCCGGTCGGTCCCAGCATTAGAATATTGCTCTTCTGAAGCTCCACATCCAGATCCGGTCCCGCCAGAATTCTCTTGTAGTGATTGTAAACAGCGACAGACAGCACTTTTTTCGCCTCATCCTGTCCGATCACATACTCATCCAGAAAAGCTTTCATCTCCTCCGGTTTCAGGAGATTGATATCCCACCCCGGCTGCTCTTCCTCAAAGTTTTCCTCGCTCTCTCCGCGAATCAGATCCTCCTCCAGGATCTCATTGCAGATCTCAATGCATTCATCGCAGATATACGTCCCATTCGGGCCGGCGATCAGTTTGTTCACCTGTTCCTGCGATTTTCCACAGAAGGAGCAGCGTATCCTGTCCTCCAGATTCATTCTTCCTGCCATGTTACCTCCAAAAATGGTTTACTGTCTGTTCTCAATCACCGCGTCAATCAGACCGTATTCCATGGCCTCCTGCGCGGTCATGAAATTATCTCTCTCCGTATCCGCGGCAATCACCTCATAGGGCTTTCCGGTGTTCTCAGAGAGAATGCGGTTTAAGCGCTCTTTCGTTTTCAGGATATTCTCCGCCACAATCTGAATGTCAGTAGCCTGCCCCTTTGCTCCGCCGGAAGGCTGATGAATCATAATCTCTGAATTGGGGAGTGCGAAACGCTTCCCCTTTGTCCCGCCGGCCAGAAGAAACGCTCCCATGCTGGCTGCCATACCGATACATATGGTAGAAACATCACACTTGATATACTGCATGGTATCATAGATTGCCAGACCGGAAGAAACCACACCGCCCGGGGAATTGATATACAGCTGGATGTCCTTTCCGGGATCCTCAGATTCCAGAAACAGCAGCTGCGCCACGGTCAGGCTTGCCGTCGTCTCATTGACTTCCTCCCCGAGGAAAATAATCCGATCCTTCAAAAGTCTGGAATAAATATCGTAACTGCGCTCTCCCCTGCTGGTCTGTTCTACAACGTAAGGTACTAAACTCATATTCTGCCTCCTTATTCAAACCGGGCAAAAAGCGAATTATGCCTCATACCCGTTGCACGGAGAATGCACAGCCGCCTTGCAGCCGGCACTCCTCTGTGCAATCGAGCAGGAGGCGACTTTTGCCTCATACTCGCCGCGCGGGGTGCGGACAGCACAGCTGTCATATTCCTTACGCACCCCTGCGCATATATTACAGAAAAGCAGACCGGCCCGGCCGGCTCGATCTGCCCTTTCCTTTCTAATATATCCTAAATTTACTAAAGCCAGTCCAACGCTCCCGGAACCGGTCATTTCAGACCCTTATTCCTCTGAATCGTTCTCCTGATCTGCTGCCTTTTCTGCTTCTTTCTCCGCCTTGGACTTTGCTTTCGCACGCGGCTTCATATTCTCCGTCACAAACTCGAGCGCTTTCTGGGAAGCAAGATCCAGCTTCATGTTCTCCTTCTCTTCCTCGCCCATATAGCCTTTCAGCTGATCGGCCTCCATCTGATACATAGCGGCCATCTTCTCAATCTCGGCATCCACATCCTCATCCGTAATCTCGATGTTCTCCGCTTTCGCGATCGCGTCAAGCACAAGCTCATTTTTGATGCGGGACTCCGCATCCGGGCGAACCTGCTCCTTCAGCTGATCCATCGTGCTGCCCGAAAACTGGAAATACTGATCCATGGAAAGTCCCTGCTGCGCCATCTGCTGCGCAAACTGATTGATCATATTCTCACACTGCGTATCGATCATCGCCTCCGGAATATCCATCTGAGACTTCTCTACAATCTTCTCCAGAGCTTCCTCCTGCTGCGCGCGCTTCGCATCGCCGGCTTTGCGCTCCTCGACCTTCGCCTTAACGCTGTCCTTATACTCCGCAACGGTATCAAACTCAGACACATCCTGAGCAAACTCATCGTCCAGCTCCGGAATCTGTTTGGTCTTCACCTCATGAATCTTTACCTGGAATACAGCATCTTTGCCTGCCAGATCCGGCGCATGGTACTCTTCAGGGAAAGTAACATTGACCTCCACCTCATCGCCGACATTCTTCCCGACCAGCTGCTCCTCAAAGCCCGGGATAAAGCTGCCGGAACCGATCTCCAGGGAATGGTTTTCACCCTTTCCTCCTGCTACCGCGGCGCGGGGGGGGCGGCGGTCGGGGGGGGGGGGGTGGGGGGGGGGGGGGGGGG
>JAJBTR010000158.1:5908-6436 GCA_020860745.1 Lachnospiraceae bacterium
GTCAATCACCGCCGTATCGCCATTCTCAATCGCGCGGCCTTCCACGCTGACAATCCTGGCATTGTTCTCTCTCTCCTTATCAATCTCGGCCATAATTTCCTCTTCGGACGCCTGCGTGTCAACCTTAGTCACGGTCACGCCTGCATACTTGCCGAGAGTCACTTCCGGACGAACCGCCACATCGGCGGTAAAAATAAACGGCTTGCCTTTCTCGATCTGCACCACATCAATCGACGGTCTGGACACGCTATCCGGTCCGCTCTCTGTCACCGCATCGCTATAAGCCTGCGGAATCAGATCGTTCGCCGCGTCCTCATAAAAAATAGCCGCCCCGTACATCTTCTCTATCATATTCTGCGGTACTTTTCCCTTACGGAAACCGGGGATGCTGAAATCCTTCTTCTGTCTATTGTAGACGTCCCGAATCGCTTTATCAAAGTCCTCCGCGGACACCTCAATGGTAAGCTGTACCATATTTTTCTCTTCTAAATTAGTAACCTGTACACTAATTTTTGAAAAATGTTCTCA
>JAJBTR010000430.1 GCA_020860745.1 Lachnospiraceae bacterium
TTTGAATGTCATATTCACTAACTTTTGCGCTTTCCCATAATGAACGCCATTATAGTATTCTTTAAGTTTGTCTTCCACGATTAGACAAACATAATTATGCCATTCATCAAATTCGTCGGGTTTCTCTCTCACAGGTTCATTAAAATAATCATCTATTTCATTGTACAGGCAGGTAATGATATATTCTTTAATCTTCTCTTTTAATTTATCAGAGGGCTCGTTCTTATTAGTGGATTTTTGAGGTTTTAAGGTTAGAGTACGAACCATTAAGTCTTTGCGAGCCTTGTCTACTGCTTCACATATTGCCTTTTTACGTTTATCATTATTTTCAAAATCAGTATAATTTCCAAGTTTACTGTCCCTCCTGAAATTGTCTTTTTCCCTTTTCACTTCTTCAAGAGTTAATTTGTAATCGTACATTATAATTCTCTCCCATGTATTTTTTTGTATCTTGCTAATGTGTCATTAATTACTATTTCTATCTTCTCCGCTAATTTCATCGGCGCCAACACTATAACATCCGGCAAATATGTCTTTGCAAATTGTTCCACGGCATCTTCCGTTGCCCGTACTGACACATTCACTTCATCATCAGACTCATCCATGAACCGGACATCATCACCGAACAAATCTATGACATCGCTGATCAATGCTTTTTTTTGATCCGCAGTTCCGCTCGGGAAGTCTCGCTGGCGAACATATAAACATGTTCAGCCATATACTGTTCCAAATTGAGCGGCCGCCCGCCAGACCATTCAAGCTGCTCAAATGGCTTCCCAGGCTCTTCTGTAATGCAGATGTTCTTGATGCGGTCCACACGGTAATTGGAAATATCATTGTACTTATCGTAATTACAAATCAGATAATACTTTCCCTCTTTTGCAGCCATCTGATAGGGCGTCACTTTATATATGCGAACTGTGCCATCCGGGCGTTCACGGGAGTGAGACTTTTTATCCGTTCGGTATTCCGTGTATTCAAAAGTAATTTTTCTGTTTTTGCTGATGGCATCATCCAGCATTTCAATATTATAAAAAAGTTGCGGATTGCTCCTGTGGCCGGATGGAAGTCCCGATGCATAGGAAACGTGATTTTTAAAATTATCGTTTGAAAGGTCTTCCAGTTTTACAATCAGATCTCTGCATTGCCTGGCCGGTACATGCTTTAAAGAAAGCAGATGATCAATAAGCAGCCGAAGTTCTCCGTTTGTGAAATCCCGTTTCAAATAAAAGTCTGTCCATATACAATTTTCTTCAAATAAAGGTTTCCCAGATTCTATATCAATGACCTGCTCACCCTTATCATTTTTGACCGGCATCTTTCTGATTTTTTCCGTGTATTCAATGTGATATCCGCAGTCGATCAGATTAAGAATATTGCGGCGGATCGCTTTCCGGTCTGCAGTCATGTTATATTTTTCTTTTAAAATATCTGCAATATCTTTTTGAGTAAGACAGTGATTTTCATCTGTGTAATTATGGAAAATATCCAGGATGTTTAAGATGAGAAGTTTTTTGGGCTGCTTTGTATAGATAGAAATCTTAAATCACCTCCGGGAAAAGATTTTGATATCCGATTATCTTGCAGAAGATTGTATCATATTCAGTGGGGCGAAAACAACCCATGATTGATCACTGTGATAGCCATAACAGTTGTAATTAATTTATCCATTCCAGTGTCGCATCCACCGTTTCCTGAACCTGCTCATCCTGTGAAATCGTCGGAGTGCCATCGCCGTCCTGCGCTCCGTAGCATCCGAAGTACGAATGGCATCCGCCGTCAATGACAACCTCCGCAAAATCATCCGGCAGGTTATTTTTGTTTTCCTCATATTTTTCCATGCTCAGGACACCGTCATTGCTTCCGTACAGGGAAAGCACTTTCAGATCGGTATCGCTCAGATCTGCAGTGGAGTAAGCGGCCAGCAAAATCAGACCATCATATTCATCGATATGTTTTCCCAGATAGCTTGCTGCCATGGAACCGCCGAGGGAGTGGCCAGCCATATACCAGTTTTCGATTTCCGGATACAAATCCTGATAATCATCTGCGGCATTGATATCAAGTACAGCCAGGTTCCCGGGCATGTGTGGCAGGATGCAAAGGATGCCATTCTCTGCCCATGCGTTCATCAGCGGAGCATAAGATTCATACTGAACTTTTCCGCCGGGGTAGAAGATGATTGCTGCAGAGATTTCTCCCTCCGGCTCAAATACATAGGCACCGTCCTCCAGTTGGGATACCTGCACCAATTCATCGGATTCCAAAGATTCCAATGCGGTAGTCTCGACATGATAGTAATCGTTGACATAAGCAAAGACACCAATCACGCAAACTGCCAGGATTGCGATGATGATGAGCAGTACTATTTTCCATTTTTTCTTTCTTGATTTTTGGATATGTGCCATGTCATTTTTCCTTGCAAATTACTCAAAAATTCATAATGCCAATTATCATTGTTTGATAAAAAAGCAACGCGCTGTCCATCACCAACGGTGATGTTCTCGAGGGTTTGGGAACATCCCAACAAGCGTATTTGGCCGTTTGTCGGACGAATATATTGCTTGCCGCTTAGCCCCGGAGTGTGAAAAAACGTATTATTTGACTTGTAGTATATCATGCTTTTACAGCATTGGACAGACAGAAAATATAAAGGTTATGTAGTTTCCGCTATGTTTTCTTTAGCTGTCGTGCTACAATGATTTTCATGAGATACTTATAGAGTTGTTTCTGCAAAGGAGTACTGTTGTGACCAGAGAAAAATTGATCGAAGCCCTGTCTGATATGCGGGATTACCACGTTGTATCACAGAAATGCTGTGACTTCCTGAAACTGAATTTATTGAATAAGGCAGAGAATTACAATGCGGGGAGTGATTTCCGTATGTCAGGGTATTTTAATTACCTGTCGCCGACAGAAGAAGGTTTTCAGGCATATCTGGATTATACTGCATTTACTCTGGCAGCGAATCTGTCGCGTTATGATATGAACATCCCGACGGATGAGCAGATGTTGGAAATGCTGCGGATCAGCGGATACAGCGGTGAGGAAATGAAAAATTATGTCCGAAAGTGCGGCCGGGTAATGACCAACTGTGTTTCCGTAAAACATCTTGTGCCGACGGTATGCCTGCTATCAAGGCTCCTGTCGGAGACCATGGGGGATAAAAGTATATGGCGGGGTTATAAAAAGGGGAAGAAAAAGAAAAATTATACGCCCGCCCCGAATGAATCCATGCAGAAGCTGACTGCGCTGGTGGATTATATGAAGGAGAACTGGCTGTTGTTTCTGGATTCGCGGGAGGAAAGCGAGTACAGAAAATTTGCGGAGGATCATGCCCGTTTCTTTTGCAGACTGTCCTGTATACATATGGAATTAAAAAGTGTTTCGGAAGGAATTTCACGCAGACAGAAGGAAGTGGACGAGGAATCGATACGTGAGATTGACCGTGTGATGCGAAGAAGGGAACGGGAAGCAGGTAATCGGAGTGATGGCATGTCAGGGGCTGCTTTGCGTAAACCGGCTGCTCCGTTTGCCGATCCGGCTGCCGGTATGCCGGACATTCCCTCTATTGCGGAATTTACGTCTGCGTTTCCGGGAACAGGGAGCCGTTTCCTGCGGGACATCGATAATGATGTGGCGGCGCTGCGCGATATTCCGCCGGAAGTAGGCGCTCTGTTTAGAAAAGTGGAGCGCTTTGACGAGGAAGCAGGAATTTTGCAGGAGGAATGTTGGGAAACATCTGACCGGCTGACTGAAAAAAATTCTGAGGAATGGGAGGAGTCGGCGGCAGATTCGTTTATTTCCGATGTCGCAAGGGGAGCGTTCTGGTCGATCCTTGAAGGTGATGATATTTACAGAATGCGGATCGGGCGATTTATTATGGAAGATATGATGACTCTTTCTGAGATGCCCCTTCCGAGCAGCCTTACGCCGGAATTGGAGGATGAGGATGAGTGGGATTACTGGATAACGGAAAGCAACGGAAAGTTAGGACTGCCGGTGATAAAGGAAGGGGACTGCCTGTCTTATCGGCCAAAGGAGGATATCGAAGAAATTCATTTTGCCTTGCCTGTCGCTTCCCTTATCTCCAGATATGCAGACCGGCCTTTTTCCGCGCCGCTTTATATCCGGAAAAGCATAATCCGGAAATTTAAGGAAGGCGGCTGCTCAGACCGGAGGGCGCGCGATTATGCTGTGATTGTCGCGACGCTGCTTCGCGTTACGGAAGATGAAGCGGATGATTACCGTTTTGTGGGAGACTATCCGGAAGAGACAGAGGAACCGGAGAACCGGAAGGATAGTAAAGAGGAGGCAGTACAGATTGGGAAAACTGATGAGAGGATTCGGGAGGAGGCCGCCGCGAGGGAAGAAGCGGAACGCAGCCTGAAACTGGCCAGAAAAGAAAACCAGGCCTGCCGCCATGAGATTAATAGCTGCCGCCGTGAGATCAGCGCGCTTCAGCAAGATGTTGAGCGTTTGAAAGCAGAACTTACAAAAAAACAGAATGGCGGGGAAGTGTCGGAGGAAGCGGAGGTAGAAGAGCCAGAGACTGTGGAGTATCCATGGAGGACATCGCTTAAGGTAGTCTTGTATGGGGGATTTGAGATATTCCACCGGGAACTGCTGAAGCTTTTGCCGGATGTCCGTATCGTGGAGACCGGGTCACATATCGATGTTAACCCGATCCGGAACGCGGATATCGTTTTCCTGCAGATTAATAAGACAGACCACAGCGGATATTATACCGTCTGTGATGCCTGCAAAAGCAGCGGTGTGCCGTATATCCATTTGAACTATGCCAGCGCAAAGAGGTGTGCCGGGGTGATGGTGGAAGAGATTAAAAAATTGGGATGATGGGTGCTATGATCCGATTGCCACAAATCCATATTGCCCGAACAAAAGTTCTTTTGCGAGGGAGTTTTATTGGACTTAAAATTTCGTAGAATGGAATCAGGATAAGAAAAAAATTGCTTATTCTGATTCCATTTTTTTCGATTTTGGAGGAAAAGAGATGCGGTTTTTGTATTGGATCCAGAAGATATTTACCGGAGACAGGCAGTGCAGAGGGTGCTGCATGACATGTGAGTATTATGAAACGTGCAAAGAAGATTTAGGGCAGCGGGAGGTGAGCAGATGAAGGAGAAATATATCACAATTACGGGCATGAAACATTATTACGGTCTGACGCCATTTAAGATCGGCAAAAAGGTGAAGTGTGAGAAAGAGCCAAAGAATCCGTTTGATTCTGAAGCAATCCGTGTGACATTGAAGCATATCGGCACTGTCGGATATGTGGCGAATTCCCCTTATACCGGGGCAACAGGAACCATGAGTGCCGGGCGTATTTATGAAAAGGTCGGAAAGAAATTCAAAGCGGAGGTGATGTTTATCACTTCGTCAAAAGTGATCTGCAGGGTGATTCCTGAGGAGGAAGAGGATGTTTGATTTCTTAGATAAAATGTTTGACATGAATCATGACGGAAAGCTCGGCCCACTTGAGACGTCAATGAAATGGGCGACAATTGCCGGAGTGATGGACGAGTGTACAAAACAAAATGATGTAGATAGTTCTTTTGATGTTGATTTATCGTTCAGCGGAGTTACAGATGACCAGAGGGATGAACTGGAGATGGCCGGTTTGGATCCGTTTGAGCTGGAGTGGATGGATGAAGAAGAACGCAGAGAAGCGATGGAGGGTGTTGGCTTAGATCCGGATGATTATGACTTTATGTGATTTCCGGTTTTGAACATGAAAGATTATGAAAGCGGTTATTCGCAGCAGGAAAGGAGACGGTATGAACAAAGAAAGAATCTACAGTACTCATAGCAGGGGAAAAGTATATCATATCCCCGGATGCCGTTATGCAAATTGGATCCCGGAAAAATACGTTGCCAGACAAACAAAATACAGGGTGGAATCTGAGGGGTATCGCCCCTGTCGGTGCTGCAATACACTGAAGTTTAGAGTGGAGCGTGAGTTTCATGATCTGAATTTATATTGTAAAGATAAGCAAATAGAATTTCATTTAAAACCCGATGCGCTTTTTGTAAAGACTGAGATCGGATGTTGGAAGATAGTCTATCGGAATGATCTGCAGAATTATGCCTTGTATCACAGGAATGATACCGGCTATCCGGCTGATTTTGATCATCCGGAATGGGAAACATATCATAAACAGTATGACAAACCATTGGTATCCTCTTTGACAGATGCATTTACATATATCTATAAGCATGATCTTTTCCGCAAGGCAGAAAGAGAGGCAAATGCAAAAATAAAAGAGGCAAAGCCGGATCAGAAATTAAAGAAAAAAGAACGGATGATTGAGCGGAGGAAAAAGATGCGTCGTGTAGAGTATCTGTTCCGCAAGATCGAAGACGGAGACAGGGAATTTATAAAATTATCAATATGTTGAGGAGAAATTCGTA
>JAJBTR010000094.1 GCA_020860745.1 Lachnospiraceae bacterium
CTCTTTTTGCTCGGATGCCTTACGGAATCACGGTTCGTATGTAGGGTTAAGATCGGAGTTTGACATATATAGTTCAAGTGATGACTTAAAAGCAGTAGCGACCGATGTAAAAACGGAATATAGCAGATTATATCCAGATGAAAATATAGATGGATTAAATTTACTGAATGCCATACAGTATTTTGAAAAAAAACTATGTCTAACCGAAGCAGATGTTGATGCTGTTATGCCGAGAACAACCTATCGGAATGTGTTCAAATGGGCCTATTTCAAATATCTGGAAAAACTGGAGGCTTTGAATGCTATCGATTTTGATATGCTGATATTATTGACTTACAAATTGTTTAAGGATTTTCCTAACATAGCGCGAATATACAGAAGTATGTATAGGTACATTAATATTGATGAATTTCAAGACACTAATTTTGCTCAATATACGCTTATTAAAACGCTATGTGGGAAAAACCATCGGAACTTATTTATCGTAGCGGATGATGATCAGGTGATATATGGATGGAATGGAGCCAGTTATGAAAGGCTGTTGGAATTTAAAAATGATTTTAATGCAGATCAGATACAACTGTATCAGAACTTCAGATGTCCGGCGGAAATTGTTACATTGGCTAATCACTTGATTTCACACAATTCGGGGCGGACAATAGATAAAAAACCTCTTGAAGCAATGAAAGCGCAAGGAGATGCAACCGGGCATAATGTTGAGATAAAGGAATACGACAGATTTGAGGATGAGATATCTGGTGTGATAGAGCAGATCATACAGGCAAAAGTGAGTTTTCCGAGCGATACCATATGTGTACTGGCCAGGACGAACAGATTATTGGGGGCGGCGTTTGAACTGGCGACTGAAAAAGGGATTGATTGTGTAAAATCAAAGCGAAAAGATGTGTTTGAGACACCATATGTTTTGTTTGTATACGATTTGCTGAAACTAGCAAACCACAGAAATGATGACAAAACACTTGTACAGCTGTTGACAGTTATTGATGTGATTACAGGAAAACGTATTAGTCATGAAGAAGTGATTTTGCAGGCAGAAATTGAAGATGGTGATTTACTAAGGTCACTTTGTAAACTTGCCAAAGGCATTTTTGCTGATGAAAATTTTGAAAAATCTATACTTCTGAATTTGTGTGAAGGTAAGAATTTTCTGAAGTTTATAGATGATGCATTCTGCTGGATTGAAACGTATATCAACAATATTGAGAATCTTGAAGTGAGAGACCAGACATTTGCCGAATATTCTGCAGAGAGGAATGTTTGGAAAGAATTTCAAAACAGCTTATGGTACAACCACAACAGGAATGAAATAACTATTTCAACTTTTATGCAGGAATTCTCTATGGTATCAAAGGAAAGTGAGCCAACAAAGGATAGTGTCCAGTTTTTAACAATTCACGCATCAAAGGGGAAAGAATTTGACTATGTCATTCTTATTGGAATGGTTGATGATGAACTGCCGTCCTATCAAAGTCTTAAACGTGGGGATGCAAGTGCGGAATTGGAAGAAGAGCGCCGAAATTGTTTTGTTGCTATTACAAGAGCTAAAAAGAGACTGTTAATGACTTATTCAAAACAATATTTTGGCTGGAATAAAAAAAGGTCAAGATTTTTGAGTGAAATGTATCAGGAATGAATGATGATTTATAAATGGTACTGTATGGAGGCGTTCTGTTTTGAATATAGGAGACTATGTTTGCGATACGAATGAAAATGCAATTGTGCAGATTCTTGAGAAAATGGGAGTGTGGGGCTATGTCTCCTACAAGGTATTCAACCCAGCCACTGGCGCTGTATATAAAACAACCGCTAAACAGCTGAGCGCTGACGGTTGTACTGTCCAGTGCGACGAAAACTATCTCCGTTATGTGACGTTGCTTGCCAAAATCAAAAATGAGACATCCGGGGGATTTCTCTCCTCTCTTTCCAGCGGGGTAATCCCTCTGCCTCATCAGCTCCATGTGCTAAATCGCGCGTTGGAGACAAACAACGTCCGCTACATTCTGGCAGACGAAGTGGGGCTTGGAAAGACTATTGAGGCCGGCATGATTATTAAAGAACTAAAGAGCCGGGGGCTTGTCAGTCGCACATTGGTCGTCTGCCCCACCGGGCTTGTGACGCAGTGGTCTTCTGAGATGAAGGAGAAATTCCATGAAAAGTTTCAGGTGATTCTCCCATCTGATTATGACACTATTCGACGTCTGACTGATAGTGATGATGTGTACGGGCAGTATGACCAGGTGATTTCCCCCATGGACTCCATCAAACCATTGGAGCGCCATGCCGGTTGGACAGACGAGAAAGTAGAAAAATATAATCACGATCGCATCTACTCTATCATCAACAGTGGCTGGGATTTGATAATCATTGACGAGGCGCACCGTGTAGCAGGCTCCACAGGTGATGTCGCCCGGTACAAGCTGGGAAATTTGCTGTCGCAAGCCAGCCCCTATTTGCTGCTACTGTCGGCTACACCACACAATGGAAAAACGGAACCTTTCCTTCGCCTGGTTCGTCTGTTGGATAAGGATGCGTTTCCCAATGCAAAGTCCATTGTCAAGGAGCAAGTGGCTCCCTATTTGATTCGGACTGAAAAACGCGAAGCCATCGACAACAACGGCAATCTGCTATTTAAGAACCGGGTAACACATCTGGTTTCATTGACATGGGATGACCGGAACTCGCTGCAACGAGAACTTTATCAGAAAGTCAGTGCCTATGTCTCGAAGACATATGCCAAAGCTCAGCGAAATCGTAAGAAGAATATGTGTCTGATCTTCCTGCTTATCATTATGCAACGCATGGTGACAAGCAGTACGGCAGCCATCCGGCAGAGCTTGGAGCGACGACTGAATATATTGCTGGATCAGCGAACGCACATTGGCAATCTGTCGGAAGAAGATTTAGACGAACTGGATATTGAAGATGGTGTAGAGGATGCTCTGGAAGCCATATCTCTTGATATGGACGAAGAAATCGAAGAACTGCAAAAAATTCTGGAGTTGGCTAAACAGGCACAATTCCAGAATAAGGACGCTAAAATAGAACCGCTTTTGAATGCGATTGATGCCATCATAAGCGAAGACCGGTCACAGAAGGTAATCATCTTCACAGAATTTGTTGCGACCCAGCAATATCTGCGTGAGTTTCTCATCAATATGGGGTATACAGTCACCATATTAAATGGCAGCATGAATATTGATGAGCGTAATGAGGCCATGCAGGAGTTCAGAAATCACACCAGTATTTTTATTTCCACAGATGCTGGTGGTGAGGGCATGAATCTGCAATTTGCTAATATCATCATCAATTATGATTTGCCATGGAATCCGATGAAGATTGAGCAGCGATGCGGACGTGTTGACCGTATCGGCCAACAGCGGGATGTACATATCTACAACTTCATCATTTTTGAAACGGTGGAAAGCCGGGTACGGGATGTCCTGGAGGAAAAACTTTCAGTCATTCTGGCAGAGATGGGTGTTGACAAATATTCCGATGTGCTGGATAGCGAAGTTGCCGAGTGTGACTTCACGGAGGTATATATGCGCTCAATCGGGCATCCTGCAAGTCAGATCGAGAAGAATATGTACCCGATTGAGTCCGAGATGAAGCAGCAGCTGGAAAATACCAGGAGATATAAAGACGTTATCCGCGAGGACAAGGACTTAACGCAACTTGTGGGGACGGAACCCGATTTCGATGTAGATTCCGCTCTTCGGAAGATGACGGCTTACTATGAGAGCTGGCAAGGACAGGACGCTCGTATGATTGACCGTATCAGTATCGGGGGTGAGGAGATTGTCCAGCATTTGAAAGCCGTGATCCTACAGGATAGAACGTCTCCCTTGCTTTCTATCGGGATACCCAATTTCCCGAATGAGGCAGGTTACTTTATGCTCTGGGAACTGTCAATTTCCGATGAAGAAAATGACAGACGTATTCTCCCGATATTTGTGAATGAAGCAAATGTCCTCCGCCCGATGGCCGGCAAACGATTGATGGATGTGTTCCTGGACGAATCCAGTCGGCTTATCGTAGGAACTGCTCCAAATATCAGTGCTTCTGAATATGATACTCTGGAAAAGCTGAGCATGGATTTCGCTTATAATACATTTATGGAACTGAAAGAAAAGCATTTTCAGCGTAATCAGGAGAACTACAATAAATACACCTATGCGTTACAGCTTCGCACGGAAGCTACAATGCGCGTTGGCATTGAAAACATTCGCCAAAGCAGGCTTGCAAAGCTGGAAAAGGAAAAAGCCGCTATTGAAAGTAATTATAAGAAAGGCAGTCAGGTTTATCCGGATTTCCGGTTAATGCTGTTGGTCAGATTGGAGGCGTAAAAATGTTCGGAGACTATGTGCTGAAAGCAACTTCTGCCATTTATGACGAGAGAATTTTGTTTATTGACGACGATAATCTCGATGAAAAGACCCATTACAGTGAAGACTTTTCGACACATGGCTATGAAGTTGTGCGTTATCAAGATGATTTGAGCTTTCGCATTAAATATGCTGAAAAATTGGATGAGGGAAAGCTGATTGTTATTGCTCATTCTGATGACTATGTTCCATATGACATACAAAGTAAATTGCGGACGTACCGGCTTTCTTTGTCTGACCTGTTCCCGGCATTGAATGTTGAAGTTCTGCGCGAACGCAGTCAGTTGGACTTTGATTTGCTCTGCCTGGCCTATAGCCGTAACTTTGAACAACTAAACCGGCGCAAGCAAACGGAGGAATTTCTGACCAGAACTGCATATGGCAAGGATAATGTGGCGGAATACCTTCAAAATCAGATGTTAGTGTTAAAAAGTAAGGTTCGGATGGCAAAGAAATATTCGGACTGGTTTGACATAGCAGAGATGAAAGCATCGGTAGATGTTCTGGCAGCAAAATATGGTATAGATATAGATACTTCCACTATGAATGCACCATTTAAGGATTATATCCTGACACAGTTCGGGAAGCTGTCTTCAGAAATCACCCGTGAATCTCCTGTACTGGTCAGTCGAGCGATGGAATACATGAGCGACTGGAGCGACAAGTTCGTTATTATAGTCATGGATGGAATGTCAGAATTTGACTGGAAGATTCTCTCGACATCTTTTGATGGCATAGAATACAGGCAGGTAGCCGCGTTTGCTATGATTCCTACAACTACTTCTATCTCGCGGCAGTGCCTGCTCAGTAATAAGTACCCGGTACAGTTGATAGAACCGTGGAAGCAAAGCAAGGAGAAAGCGGAGTTTATTGCGTGTGCGAAGAACCTGGGCTATTCCGATGGACAGATCGGATATGCGCGTGGGTACGATGCAGAGTTTAGTTCTGTTGTCCGTTGCGCTGCGGTTATCATCAATGATATTGACGATATGGTTCACGGCCAACAGCAGGGACGATTGGGAATGTATCACGATGTCAGCCTGCTTGCTGCACAAAAAAAGCTGGCCACAACGGTAAAACGATTCCAGAATAGCGGATATGATGTCTATATCAGTGCCGACCATGGAAATACAAACTGTGTTGGCCTTGGAAGGCTAATGGGGACAGGCATGGAAGTTGAAACAAAAAGCCATAGGATGGTCGTGTTGCAGGACTTTGCCGACAAGGATAAATTGATCCGGCAATATGGACTGATCGAGTATCCAAAATTCTATATGGACAAGAAGTACGATTATCTTATTTGCGATACAGGAGAATCCTTCGACGCAAAAGGTGAAACAGTGATGACACATGGAGGTATTTCAATCGACGAGGTTGTTGTACCATTTATAGAGATAAAGGCGGTATAAGCGAATGGCAAAGATGGTAGGATTATCACGAAACTTGAAACTACACTGGTTGAATCTGATGCCGGGGTTTCTGGCGGAAGGTTTATCAGAAGAGGAAGCCAAAGAGAGATTGAACGAATATTTAAAGTTCGAAATAGGAAGCCCGACAAATCTTAGAAAGACCAGAGAGATATTAATGAACATCTGGTATTATGAGAATGAATTTACGGAGAAGTTGAGACCGGCAGCGCTAAAATTGATTGAAAAGTTTCCGGATTATGCATTGGAAATACATTGGTGCATGATATTGGCTGCCTATCCAATATTTCGGGATATATGTAGGTTGTTAGGGAAAATGTCCGAATTTCAAGACGAAATCACTCTGAATCAATTAAAACAGAAAATATATGATGAATGGGGGGAACGTACAACATTATATCATTCTATCGATAAACAGATTGCTACGTTAAAAGCATTTAATGTGTTAACCAGTGAAAAACCGGGTAAATATCATATTATTAGACAGCGAGTAATGAAGGACGAATTGGTAAGTTTTATGGTATACACCGTAA
>JAJBTR010000213.1 GCA_020860745.1 Lachnospiraceae bacterium
GCGCAACAGGATGAGTTGGAACAGCAGGAAGCACTGATTGAGGAAGGCCACAGGCTTTCCGCAGGATATGATTACGACGCAGCCATTGAACTGATCCAATCCTACGACGGCTATGAAGACATTCCCGAAATGACCGACGCTATCGAGACCTATGAAACAGCGAAGGCTGCGGCTGTCAAATATGAAGACGTCACGGAGATTACACATATCTTTTATCACAGCCTGATTGTGGATACATCTCTGGCTTTTGACGGTGACAGTGAGGAAAACGGCTACAACGAGGTTATGGCAACCGTCGATGAGTTCAAGGCAATACTGCAGGAAATGTACGACAGGGGTTACGTTCTTGTCAGCATTCATGACATCGGCCATATCGAAATACAGGAGGACGGCAGCGAGAAGATGGTTCCCGGCGAAATTTATCTGCCTGAGGGGAAAAAGCCTTACGTACTCTCTCAGGATGACGTCAGCTACTATCATTATATGGAGGATGACGGCTTTGCCACTAAAATAGTGATCGGCGAAGATGGAACTCCCACCTGTGAATATGTGGAGGAGGACGGCACCGTCGTCTATGGCGACTACGATATGATTCCTCTGGTGGATAGCTTTGTGGAGGAACATCCCGATGCGTCCTATCGGGGCGCCCGGGGCATCATCACTCTCACCGGCTATAACGGCATTCTGGGTTATCGCACGGATCCATCCTATCAGGGCAACGATGATGATCTGAGCAGCTGGAAGCAGGAATGGCTGGATGCACATCCGGATTTCGACTACGAGCAGGAGTGCGAAGAGGCAAGTGCTGTCGCGGAAGCTCTGAAGGCGGATGACTGGGAGTTTGCCAGCCACAGCTATGGCCATCGCTATTACGGTCAGATTTCCGAGAGTGACTTTATCTGGGATTCCAATTACTGGGAGGAAACAGTAGAACCTCTGATTGGCGAGACAGATATTATGATTTTTGCATTTGGAGACGATATCGGCGACTGGCAACCTTATACCAGCGACAATTCGCGTTATCAGCACCTGAAAGAGCTGGGATTTGACTATTTCTGCAACGTGGATTCCGCCCAGTACTGGGTGCAGTTCGGGGATGACTATCTGCGTCAGGGGCGCCGCAATATTGACGGGAACCGCATGTGGGAAGCTCTCTCCGGAGGAAAAGACCGGCTATCTGACCTGTTTGATGTCAAAGAGGTCTTTGATCCCGCCCGGCCTACACCGGTTGTATAGTGAGAAAATTTACAGATACAGATAATAGCACAAAATATATATTATGGAAAGCAGGGGAGATAAAGATGAGTTTGAAAAAGTGGTTGATTGGTATAGCAGCCGCAGTGTTGCTGTGTGGGACGACCATCCCGGCGATCGCGTCGGAGGCGGTCAATGAGATGGATACCTGTTCGGTGACGGATGAGGCGGATACGTTGGAGGACGGTGATACTGCTGCATATACCGTCACGGTTGCGTTGAGTCAGGGGAATCTTGCTATGTATTATATGGGTCAGACGGCGGCGCTTACGGCGACAGTAACATCCTCAGATGCTCCGAATCAGCCAATGTCAGACGTAAGTGTCGCGTGGACAAGTTCTAATACTTCTGCAGTCACTGTGAATGACAATGGCGAAGTGACAGCTGTCGGCAACGGAAATGCTGAGATCTCAGTCAGCGCAATTACAGTGGGTGGCAGCACCTATCAGGTGACGGGATCTACAGGGGAAGAGGGCACAGGCACTGCGCCTGTTGTGACATCTGCGTCCTGTGCGGTAACGGTGAATCTGTACACCGGTTTTTATGAGACAGCGGAGAACAGTAAAACCGTCTACTACTATTACGATGAGGGCGTGCTGATGACAGACACTGTCCAGAACGGCAAAGCGTTTGGTGAGACTGCCTGGTGGTATGTCGATGCAAACGGCAGGGCGAGCAAGTCGTATACCGGATTTGCCGCGAATCAGAACGGCACCTGGTATCTGAATAGTGGTAAGGTGACTTTTAAAGAGAACTGTGTGATTCAGGATAAAACCGGTGCGATTGGGTCAAAAGGCATCTGGTACTATGTGACCGGCAGCAAGGTACAGTACAATTATACCGGTCTTGCAGACTATTCGAATGAGAATGGCTGGTGGTACATCAGAAACGGCAAGGTGGATTTCACAGCCAATACGGTAGCAAAAAATAAAAACGGCTGGTGGTATGTGACAGGCGGAAAAGTGCAGTTTGGATTTACCGGTCTGGGAAATTATGGAAATGCGAACGGCTGGTGGTACATTAAAAACGGCAAGGTGGATTTTACAGTCAATACGGTAGCACAGAACAAAAACGGCTGGTGGTATGTTAAGGGCGGCAAGGTTCAGTTTGGTTATACCGGCATTGGAACCAACAGCAACGGAACCTGGTATATAGAAAACGGAAAAGTCAATTTTTCATATACAGGCTGGAAGACGATCAACGGTTCGAAATATTATATCGTGAATGGGCGTGTTTCTCTTGACGGAAGAATTATGTCGGGCGGGAACCTGTATTATTTCAATTCCTCCGGCGTGCTGACAAGAACCGTGTATGGAAATCAGAAGATGGTCGCGCTTACCTATGACGACGGTCCATCCATATATACGGCAACGATTCTGGATACATTGGAAAAGTATAACAGTGCCGCAACATTTTTTGTGGTCGGCAGCCGGGTTAATACCTATGCTTCTACGGCGAAGCGTGCTTACAGCATGGGATGCCAGATCGGGAATCATACGTATAACCATACGATATTGACCAGTGTTTCAGCGTCGACAATCAGATCACAGATCAGCAGGACAAATTCTGTTGTGAAGAGTGTAATCGGAGTGAACCCGACGGTGATGAGACCTCCGGGAGGCGGAGTGAATTCCACGGTAAAGAGTACGGTCGGTATGCCGATTATCCTCTGGTCAGTGGATACGCTGGACTGGAAAACGAGGAATGCTTCTTCCACGATTAATGCCGTGCTGAACAAGGCGCAGGATGGCGATATCATCCTTATGCATGATTTATACAGTGCGACGGCCACGGCTTCTCAGACGATTATTCCGTCTCTGGTGAACCGGGGATATCAGCTGGTGACTGTAGAAGAGATGGAGCTGCTGAGAGGCGGTCTGGAAAATGGAGTGACGTACAGTTCATTTCGGTGAACAGCCTGACTTGCAGTAAAGGCACAGATGAGGAAAGGAAAGAGGGTTTTCTGTATGAAAGGTAAGAAGTTGTTGGCATGTATTCTGGCAGTGACATTGATGGCAACCGGCGAGGCGTCAGTAAATGTGGCGATGGCACAGGAAGTGCAAACTGAGGCGGCGTCCGTGAGTGAGGCTGCTGCGGATGGCACAGAAGCGCAGACTCAGAATGCAGCGGATGCCGGGGAAAGCGGTCAGAGCGCCGGTGATACGACAGAGACTGGTCAGAATGCAGACAGTTCGACAGAGGCTGGTCAGAGCGGAACAACTACGGATGGCATGACGGACGGAGGACAGGCAGAGACAGCTTCGGACGGCACTGCTGCAGCTGCAGGGCAGGATGAGGCGGCTTCAGATGACACTGCTGCGGACGACGGGGAGGCAGAGACAGACGCGGATGAAATGTCGGATACCGCTGCTTCGGACGGCACCGAGTCTTCAGGAGGAAATGCCGCAGCCGTGAGTGAGGACGTGCCGGAAGAGGAAGCCACGATAGATATAACAGCTGCGTCGGAGGCGGCGACGCTGGCTTATGCGTCCTATTCTTACAGTTATACTTATACTACATTGAACTTTTCCTCCACGGGAGGACAGACAGCTGCGACTATACGCGACACGGCGGAGACGATTATCATTGCTAACGAGGGAAGTTATACTTCCGTGTCGGCAAATGATAACGGGGCGCTTTCCATCGGAAAGCTGCAGTGGCATGGCAGCAACGCGCTGATTCTGATGCGGCTGATTGTGGCGAAGGATAATACAACAGCCTACAATAAGCTGGGATCAACCCTGTATAATGAGGTTATATCCTCTTCGACATCCTGGTCAAGCCGCACGCTAAGCTCCACAGAGGTCTCCTGTATCTCTGCACTGCTGGGGACAACCGCCGGAATGGCAATGCAGGACGCCCTGGCGGATTCATTTATTTCGGAATATCTGAATCACGGTTATGCGTTGGGACTGCGCAATGCCGCAGCCCTGGTATATTACGCGGATATTGAAAACCAGTACGGCTATGGCAGCTCGACAAAGGGCGCGAAGGCCTGTGCAACCTTTGCTTCTAATGTTGCGGGTTCTATGAGCGCGGTCACGCTGAATGAACTCCATATCGCGGCAATCTGCTATATTTATTACAGATATTCGTCGGGAGGTTCTACCTATAATTCGACCTATACACCCAGACGGCACACAACTTACGGGAAAGTTTCCAGTCTGGGATGGACTTACTGCAGCAGCGGAGATTACCAGATCCCTTATGGTTCCGTCTGGAGTACAAATGTCGGGACAAAATGGCTGCAGAATGCGCTGAATCAATATCAGAATGCCGGTCTGACGGTGGATGGGGATTACGGCTCAGCGACGACAGCAGCGGTTAAGACATTTCAGTCGTCAACAGGTCTGACAGTCGATGGGCAGGCCGGCGTGCAGACAGTCAGTATGCTGATCTATAAACTGTATTATGACATGGCTGTCAATGGTTCCTCATCAACAGGTTCCTCGTCGACCTCTGCGACGACGGACATTGTTTACAATTCTTCCACCGGGAAATGGGAATACACGGTAAACGGAGTGGCGGACACTTCCTATACCGGCGTAGCAAAAAACAGCAATGGCTGGTATTATGTGAAAAACGGCGTTGTTGATTTTTCTTATTACGGGTTTTCCACTAACAGCAACGGCTGGTGGTATCTGGAGGGCGGCAAGGTAACTTTCACGAAGAACAGCGTGATTCAGGATACGACAGGTGCGCTTGGGACGAAGGGAACCTGGTATTACGTGGTTGGAAGTAAGGTACAGACCAGCTTTACGGGTCTGGCGAATTATTCGAATGCCAACGGCTGGTGGTATATCAAAAACGGCAAAGTGGATTTCACGAAAAATACCGTGGCAAAGAATAAGAATGGCTGGTGGTATGTGACAGGCGGTAAGGTGCAGTTCGGTTACACCGGTCTGGCGAATTATGCCAATGAAAACGGCTGGTGGTACATCCAGAATGGCAAGGTAAAGTTCACATATAACGGCATTGCGAAGAACAAAAACGGCTGGTGGTATGTCAAAGGCGGCAAGGTGATTTTCTCCTATACCGGGTATGTGACGGTCGCCAGCGGAACGTATTATGTGAAAAACGGGAAAGTAAACCGTTAGATTTTTACGGTCAGGCAGGGGAAGTAAATGAGATGAAATGGAAAAAATGGTGTGTGGGGCTGGCTGCTGCGGCTTTATTATGCGGAATAACCATTCCGGCAGCCGCGGATATCGCGGCGGAGCAAAATACGGAGATGGATTTGCCCGCGGATGAAGCGCTGGAGGAAAAAGATGAGGCGGATAAGCTTTCGGAGGGAGATTTTTCAACGACAATAGCATACTTTGTCGCTGTAAGCCCGGAAACTCCCGGAACCATGTATTATAAAGGGCAGACAGAGATACTTACGGCGACGGTAACATCCTCTGAGAATCCGGATCAGCCGATATCTGATGTGAGTGTTACATGGGTGAGTTCCAACACTTCCGTGGCTACTGTGAATGAGAACGGAGAAGTGACAGCAGTCAATGACGGAACTTCTGAGATCTCAGTCAGTGCAATTACCGTGGATGGGACCACATATCAGGTGTCGGAGAGCGCTGAGGAAGAGAGTACTGAAGATGAGGATGCGGATACTGTAACTGTTGAGACATCCGGTTGCTGTGAAGTAATCGTAAATCTGTACACCGGGTTTTATGAGACAACAGAGAATAATAAAACGGTCTACTACTATTATAGTAATGGCGTGCTGATGACAAACACTGTTCAGAACGGTAAAGCTTTTGAAGGGAAGACGGCCTGGTGGTATGTCGATGAAAATGGTAAAGCAAGCAATACATACACCGGATTTGCGACGAATCAGAATGGCGTCTGGTATCTGGAAAGCGGTAAAGTAACATTTTGCAAAAACAGCGTGATTCAGGATAAAACCGGTGCAATCGGGACGAAAGGTACCTGGTGGTATGTGGTCGGCAGCAAGGTGCAGACCGGCTTTACAGGTCTGGCGGATTATGCCAATGAGAATGGCTGGTGGTATATCGAGAATGGTAAAGTTACGTTCACAAAAAATACGGTGGCGAAGAATAAAAACGGCTGGTGGTATGTGACCGGCGGAAAAGTGCAGTTCGGTT
>JAJBTR010000273.1 GCA_020860745.1 Lachnospiraceae bacterium
GCTTTGTTATTCAAGCCTGCGAATACGCTTTAAAAAATATGGATTCTGATTTCTCAGAAGAAATATCTTCAAAGTAATATTTACAAAAGCAACTCTTCCATCAGAGTTGCTTTTATGTTCTGTATAGTACTTTAAAATCTTCAGAATTTATTGCAACACTCTCATCTTGAAGTTATAATTACGAAAGTTGCATTATTCATAACCAAACAAGGAGAAAGAATGAGCCAGAAGGAATCCTCACAGAACCATGCAGATGTGATTGAAGAATTGGAATCCAGGATACGGATATTGGAGAATGAGAACCGTCTTCTGATTGAACGCCTTGAAGAAAATGATGTTTCATATGCAGATGTTTTATCCAGTGTCGATAATGTTTCCGTGGCTCTGTACGATCCGAACCAGGGCTCCCGCATCAAGAAAATTGAGGTTACGGATAAGGTCGCAAATGTTTTTTTATGATGTTCTGCCGCGGAAGAAAAGACGTGTATGAGCTTCGTTATACCAATCCCAGGACAGGGAAAACTGGTTATTATACACAATGCTTTAACCGTTGGGATCGAAGCTGCCATATTCAGAAAAAGGACGGAATTCGATGCAGAGATTGTGAACTGAGGGTATATAAACCGATCACTCTGTCTCTCATCAAGGCGCATATGACTGGAGCAGATCCAAACGGAAATGATGTGATTGCAATATATCCAATGCAAGAAAACAATCTTTGCCAACTGCTCGTATTTGATTTTGATAATCATGCAAAGGGTGCGGAGCAGGAAGATTACGCGAACGTTGATGACAGCTGGAAAGAGGAAATCAATGCTCTGCGGCGCATCTGCAAAAATCTGGATGTGGACGCCGTAGTGGAACGGTCAAGGTCGGGGAACGGCGCGCACATGTGGATATTTTTTAGGGAAATGGTTCCAGCCAGATTAGCGAGAAGATTTGGATTTGCGCTGCTTGAGAAAGGAGCGGAATCTGTCAATCTTAAGTCGTTTAAGTACTATGATCGTATGATACCGGCGCAGGATGTCCTTCCTGAGGGCGGACTTGGAAACGTGATTGCACTTCCTCTGCAGGGGCTGGCTCTGAAAAAGGGAAACACTGCTTTTGTTGACGAAAACTGGAATGCGTACGAGGATCAGCTGAAAGTACTTGCCGGCACAAAACGCTTAACCAGACAGACACTGGAAGATTATCTTTCTTTATGGTACAGTGCGGGAAATATTGGTGAAGATGACGGGAATGATTCTCCATGGGATAAAAATTCTGAGATTAACGCTGGCGGGGTAAAGGGTGTTGTACACATCGTGCTGGCGGATCGTATTTACATTGATTCTTCCGGAATGTCCAATAAGGTAAAAAGACAGCTTCGGCGCATGGCAACATTTTCAAATAAGCAGTATTTTCAGAATCAGGCAATGGATATGCCAAATTATGACGAAAGCAGATTTATTTATCTTAGAAGTGATGAAGGGAAATATATTATCCTGCCGCGCGGTCTCAGGGAGGAAATCCTGCGGAAATTTGATAATGCAGGAATCAGATATGATATCGAGGATAAGAGAACGAATGGTCGCAAAATTAATGTTTCATTTAAAGGAAGCTTAAGAGATTCGCAGTTACCGGCTGTGGAAACCATGCTTGAAAATGAAACAGGCATACTGCATGCGGCAACTGCCTTTGACAAGACAGTAGTATGCTGCGATATGATTGCAAGAAGAGGTGTAAACACTTTAATTCTTGTGGACCGCACGAATCTGATGAATCAATGGTTAAAACGTTTGGATGAGTTCCTAGATATTGATGAGGAACTGCCAGAATATAAAACAAAAACCGGGCAAACAAGGAAAAGGAAGTCTTTAATCGGGAATCTTCAGGGAAATCATGATACTCTGACCGGTATTGTGGATGTGGCTATGATCCGATCCCTAAAGAAGAAAGATGGATTTCATCCGCTGCTTAAGGAGTACACGCAGGTATATTTTGACGAGTGTCACCACGCTGCCTCGAACAATGCGATAGAAGTTCTTCAGGAAATTAATGCAAAGTATGTATATGGAGTTACTGCGACACCGAAACGTAGCGATGGGAAAGAAAAAATAAATGAGTTCCTGCTTGGACCGATCAGGTACAGATTTACAGCAAAGGACAGAGCCAGAGAGCAGAATATTGATCATCTGGTATACCCACGTTTTACCAAGACAGTAAAATCCCATCATTTGTCTGGGACTCCGTATGGCAATGATGCCTTTGAACTGATAAGAAATAATGACGTCAGGGATGAACAGATCATCAGGGATGTGGCAGATTGCGTGAAAGCTGGCAGAACTCCAGTCGTTTTGACGAAATATGTTGACCATGCAAAGAAACTGTCTGAAAGGCTGAAAAAATATGCCGACAGGCTGATCTTACTTACGGGTTCCAACGGAAAGAAAGCGCGCAGGGTACAGGTGGATAAGCTTAACGCGGTGGAAGAATCGGAGAGCCTTATTCTGGTGGGAACTGGATCTTTGCTTGGTGAGGGCTTTGACTATCCGAGGCTTGATACGCTGTTTATGGCGACTCCGGTCTCCGGAGAAAATGTTGTGGAACAGTATGTTGGGCGTTTGAACAGGGATTATGACGGGAAAGAAAATGTTATTGTTTATGATTATGTAGACAGCCATATTCCAAAGTTCAATAAAATGTATGCCGCCAGGCTCAGGGCATATAAGAAAATTGGATATGAAATCTGTGTAAGTATGGATGGGGAAAAACAGAAAGCAAATGCGATCTATGATATAGAAACATATGCGGAAACATACTGGAGAGATCTTGAAGAGGCCAGTGAAGAAGTTATAATATCCAGCCCCAGATTAAACAATCAGAAAGTAAACCGTATCATTTCTGTGCTTGAAAAGCGACAGGAGTCAGGTCTCACAGTTACGATTGTTACCTGGCATCCAGATGCCTATATGTATGGCAGGAATGATGTACGAATGGAGCTTATGGAAAGACTCCGGAAAGCAGGATTTGAGATCCGCCTTATGGAGGATTCCTGTGAGCATTATGCGGTGATTGATCATGAAATTGTCTGGTATGGAAGCATGAATCTGCTGTCCAAAGAAGATGCTGAAGATAATCTGATGAGAGTTTGCAGCAAGGAGATTGCGGCGGAACTTCTGGAGATGACCTTTGGCGCTGAAAATATCATGCAGAAATGGTGATAGTCTATGCGCGAAAATTATCCCATTGGGGCAGTCGTTTTCTTTCAGGGACAGCGGCTGCCTTTCTTCTTATTCCCCGCAACTGACTTCCGCCGTGCCCCGCGTCGAGCACAATCACAGGAACCGCTGTCTCCGCTTTCATGCTCATAACATACGCGGCAGATTTCGGACCTGCAAAAACTGCCGCCAGAATCAGCACCGCCACCATCACCAGTTCTGTTTTTTTACGCAAAAAACTCTCCCCTATCTATAGAAGTGATATCTCTATATGATATGAGGGAGTCTATCTTTCAATACCGATTTAACCCTTGTATCATTATTCCATGTATTCCACGATCGTATCCCAGACCGTGTTTTTCTCATACCCCAGCTTCCAGAACGATGCGCCGGCCAGACCGCAGGACTGCATCACATCCAGCTTCTCAGCAATCGAATTCTGATCCTCCAGCCAGACCTTATAAGTGCTGCCGTCATACTCATACTCCGCATAGTACTGCCCACAATCCTCCAGCCACTCATAGATAGCCCCGTTTGCAGCCACGCGCGCCTCTGCTTCACTCATGCCCAGCGCCTCACTGGTAACCGCATAGCTTCCGTTTTCGGCAGTCTCATCCGGGGTCAGCTTCCACAACCTGGTATAAAACGGGACCCCCAGAATCAGCTGATCCGCCGGAACCTCCTCCAGCGTATCCTCCACTGCCTGCGATACAAAGCTAAGGGAAGCGACAGATCCCTCTTCGGAGCCATTGTAATGCTCATCATAAGCCATCAGCACAATATAATCTGCGAATACCGCCTGCTCATCCCTGCTGTAAAACGCATTGTAGGATGCAGGCGCATAATTATCAATGGAGAGAACTATGTCATTGCTCTCACATTTTAAGGAAAGCTCCCGGATAAACTGCAGGAATCCGGTTCCGGCTTCTCCCTCCAGACTTTCAAAATCGACATTTATACCATCCAGATCATACTTAACTGCTTCCGAAATCAGATTATTCACCAGAGTATCGCGGCTCGACGTCACACTCAGCACCTGCGTGGTATCCACCTCGCTGTTTTCCAGGTTACTGACCAGCGCCCATACTTCTATTCCCTGTTCATGGCAATAAGACACATAGTCTGTGCTCGCCAGAGACGCTATCCCGCCCTCATTGTCATTCAGATAAAACCAGGTCGGCGAAATTACATTCACCCCTTTGGTAGTGGAGAGCACAGTGGAAACCGCGGAATTGGCCGACTGGTTTGTCACCTGGTGCCAGGCCATATTGATCGTAAAATCTTTCGTGATATGAGTGAACTCCGGCTCCTCGTAATCACTGGTGTATACCTCTGTCTGCGCTTCCCCCAGAGCACTCTCTTTGATATATCCCACAAAGCCATCCTCCGTGCAGACCTGCACCCAGGAATCCAGCTCATCTAAAACAATGACTCTGTCATTCTTCTGAAGCTCCGTAAGAATACTGCTCTTGATACCGCCCAGCTCCCGCACTTCAGTATCGCGCTTTACCGCAGTGTACTCCACTTCACCCCATTCATCAGAGATCACCGCGCGGTCCGGCTCCTCGTAAAACTGCCACCTTATATCTGTATATGCCGCAACAAAGGAGAGTGACAGGTACATCTCACCGTCCTCCACATGGACAATAGTACAGGAAAATGTGCTGCTCTCTTTCCCCGTGGTATAATCAGTCGTCTCAGCCGCCGCACTGACCGTTCCTTCCGGGAGCGTGTAGCGAAGAATCTGTTCCGTCCTATCCCAGTAAAAACGTTCATTCAGATAAGTGTGCAGAACATTGTAGGAAACATAAACCTCTCCGTCTATATATAATCCTTTCTCCTCCAGGATTTCATTGTCGATGGAGAGAAGCACCTCTCCCTCCTCCAGACCATAATACGACGCGTAATCCGTAGTCTCCCTGGACGGGGAATACTTTTTGATCACTGTCGTCAGCATCGTGATCCCGGCAATGATGACCACCAGTACAATCACTGCTACTGCCAGAAAAATCTGCTGTTTCTTATTCTTTTTTCTTTTATGTGACGCCATCCTTCTCTCCTCTGTATGTGTAATCTGCATTATCATACGCGCCTTACAGCAAATGTGAAGCTCTGTACTGAAGTGTTATCCGTATGCTTCCTTTACAGCCGGCTTGCCGCCTGAACTCTTTCAATGCTCTGTTTTATAGTATACATGAAATTATATCTCACTGCAAACCCTTTTCCACATCGTTTTATCCCCATATAATTGTTCACGGCCGACGCAGATTTCCCGCGCCGGCCGGACATTCACGAAAAAACAATCAATGACTGACTTATTTTACGATTTCGATATCTTATCAAATCGTACTTCACGTAACTCTCCCGCACGAAAGGCATAGTCCCTCATGTAGGAAATTCCTTCTCTGACCCTGATTGTTTCCATCACGCTTGCTGAATCGCTGGGGTTGCCCTCCAGCCAGATAGAAATCCCCTGCTGCTCATAATTCTGTAGCTCCACCATCAGGGCATAACCATTATTTTTATGCTGTTTTTGCATAGTACCACCCCTCTTTGACCAAACGGAAGCATATGCTGTGATATACAGATTCCATTTGAGTTCAGGCAGATCTGCCTTTTCATCCGTCTATCTCCACCGTATCTTATGTACCTTCCTTTCTGAAAGATTTTTTTGAAAGCAAAAATGCATTAAGGAAAAGACACACCTGCGCTGTAAAAAACCTTCCCTCCTTTCTTCTTTTTGTCAGTTTTTACCTTCGATCTCATATACTAACAAAAAGGATATTAACAGAGCGTTCGTTTCACAGGACAGATATCTCTTAATTTCTGCTGTGTAAATCATAAAATCTCGGAAATACTATACGATGATCCTATGGGATCACATGAATGTCACAGAAGAACCGGTGTCTTCGCAACTTACCGCAAATGCAAATAATAATGTACGATCTGTACTGCATATGAAAATGCGGTAATGAACTTGTAACCTGTCCGCCCGAAACGGAAACTCATGTATCTTTTATAGCATAACATTACAAAAATTTCAACTATTTTTTATTGATATTCGAAAGATTTTTTGTTATTATTTTAGCCAAGTAAGGAAGTGATGACATGAAGATCGAAAAATTAAATGAACATCAG
>JAJBTR010000115.1 GCA_020860745.1 Lachnospiraceae bacterium
CTTTCATACAACCGCTTCCCCGCCTCGGCAATCAGCTCTTCCTCTATGTTTGAATAATTAATCACGAAAGTGTGTTCCTGCTTCCATCGGCTTTCCACAGCAGCCATTTCGTTTTTTCCACCTTTTGTACCGACTTTCGTTCTGGTTTCAATCTTTGTGGCAAAGTCTTCCACCATTTCCTCATCATGATAGTAATAAGAAAGGCTTGTCAGACGAATCCCCTGCTGCTTTGCGCTTTCTATGATTTCCTCATCCGTCCGCTCCGTATTCACCTTCATCAGAAAATGGAGCCCCGCATCCTCCTCAGATATCGTGACCAGCTCAGCAAGCGGGCTTTTTTCAATAGCTTCCAGCAACGCATTCCGTTTCCTGCGGTAACTGTTCCGCATCCGGTTAATATGTTTCTCATAATGGCCTTCCCGGATGAAAGCCGCCAGCGTATATTGCTCGAAATTAGAAACCGTACACGAGTAAAAGCTCAGTTTTTTACGATAGAGAGCCAGCAAAGGCTCCGGCAGCACCATGTAACTGATACGGATGGTGGAAGCCAACGTTTTCGTAAATGTGTTGATATAAATCACCTGGCCATTCCAATCAATACTCTGCAGCGTCGGGATTGGTTTTCCCGTCATGCGGAATTCACTGTCATAATCATCCTCAATAATATAGCGATTCTCCGCCCTGGCTGCCCAGGCCAACAGCTCGTAACGCCGGCTGATCGGCATGGTGATGCCCGTCGGGAAATGGTGGGAGGGTGTGATATGAATCACGTTCGCGCCCACTTCCTCCAGAAGATCCGGACAGATTCCGCAACCGTCCATATCGATATATCTGCAGGCAACCCCATGCGCCTCATAAATTTTCCCGATCTTCGAATATCCCGGATTTTCCACGGCATACACGCTGTCAAAGCCCAGCAACTGGATCAGGATGCCATACAGATACTCGGTTCCCGCACCGACAATAACCTGCTCCGGCGACACATACATATCCCGGAATTCCCGCAAGTGAGCCGCTATCATCTTTCTAAGTTCATACACGCCGCCGCCCGGCGCGTTCCGCAGAAGATGCTCTCCCCGGTCAGCCATGACCTGCCGGATCAACCTCGCCCATACAGAAAAAGGGAAATTCTCTTTCCTGGTCTGGTTGCTGGAAAAGTCAGCAAAATAAGAATTTCCGAAAATTCCCCTGCTGTTTGCCTGCTCCGCAATCCGATCCGTTGCGGACGCCCGCCCATCTGGCATGTCATTTTCATCGAAATCTGGCCATATGCCCAGGCCATTTTCCTCTGATTCCTTCTTCATTGATTCAGGGGCAAAGTCGACAGACCGTTTGGAACCTACAAAAGGATCCTGCCTCTCTGTACGCGCACGCACAGCACCCTGTTGTAAATTCTGATCACCGACAAATGCCGCCTGGATATCCGACGCAAAATATCCTCTTTTGGGCTCCGAGTAAATATAGCCCTCCGTCTGCAGCAGCGCGTAGGCATTCTCAATTGTAATGGTGCTGATATTTAATTGCCGCGCAAACGCTCGCTTGGAGGGCAGACGCTCCCCGGTTTTTAAAGCACCGGAGAGGATATCGGCTCTGATACATTTATATAGGTAGATATACAGTGCGTCGTCCCCGAGATTTTCAAAAGAGTAGGTGTGCATTGTTTTTCTCCTTCTCAGAATAGCGATAATGTTTTAGCAAAACCATTTGATCTCTATGTTACCTGTAAATTTCTCTATATTTTACACCTCCCCAGCTGATTAAAGCAGGGATTTTTTACAGCGTATATAATCTTGATTACACCCGAATCTGATAATATAAAATAATTCTATTTTGGTTATTTTCATATGGTCAGTTTTGATTATAATCATAAGAAACAAAAAAGTAAAGCAGGAAGAAAGGAATTTGCTGTTATGAAAAAATTAACCACCAGAAAACTTGTCATGTCCGCGCTCTTTGCGGCTCTGGCCTGCGTGGCCACCATGTCCATCCGGATCCCCATTCCCGGCACACAGGGCTATATCCACCCCGGTGACGCCGTGGTCATACTCTGCGGTATTTTTCTGGATCCGGCCTGTGCCTTCCTCGCCGCAGGCATCGGATCTGCCATGGCGGATGCCCTGGGCGGATATTTTATCTATGTTCCCATCACGTTCGTCATCAAAGGACTGGTCGCACTGTGCGGAAGCCTGCTGTTTCGCAGCCGCATCAGCAAATCCGTCAAGCCGGGCA
Source organism: Lachnospiraceae bacterium (assembly GCA_020860745.1). Classification (GTDB taxonomy): domain Bacteria; phylum Bacillota; class Clostridia; order Lachnospirales; family Lachnospiraceae; genus Eubacterium_I. Next base: position 2,230 of record JAJBTR010000115.1, read on the forward strand.
GAAAAGTATTCCTCTGCGGCATCATCGACATTGCTTTCGTGGCGTTCGGCTACTGCCTGTGTGAGAGTTTCCTCTATGGGTTTGCGGTAGCGCTGGCCAGCGTGCCCGCCAACCTGGTTCAGGGTGTCAGCGGACTGGTCATCTCCTGCGTGCTGTATCCTCTGCTCCGAGCGCCTTTCCGCAGGATTAATTCTGTGACGGAGTAAATGATATTTCGTTAATAGATGTTCTTTCGCAGAATAGATTCTATGACGGAATAATCGAAATTTTGTTGCCGGGCACCATTTCGCAGAATCGATTCTGTAGCAGAGTAAGCAGAATCCTGTCACTTGACGTAAAACCCTATACATAAAAGAAGTAAGCGCTGAAAGTATTCTGCCTTCCAGCGCTTTTTTATGAAAACACGGCCACTGTATCTGTTTTTTAATCCCGTTGCATCACCATAAACCACATTGTAATACCTGATATCATGTCTTCCCATATTATCTATCCTGTCTGAAACAATGTAATTATCCCATTCACATAAATCCGGGACACATCTATCCCAAATACTTCTCAATTACAAATATCAGATCCAGATCCGCCGGCAGCCATGCCACACTGTGCAACTCTTCTTTTGCCAGCCACTGTGCAGCCTCGTGTTCTTTCAGTACCAGATCACCGGATACGATTTTACAAAGGAAACAGTCCATGGACAAATGGAAATCCGGATAGTCATATTCGACGGTATCCAGCAAATCTCCCACCGCAATCTCTGTATCCAATTCCTCCCTGATTTCGCGCGTCAACGCCTCCTGCGGGGTCTCACCGGGTTCAATTTTGCCGCCGGGAAATTCCCAGCCATCTTTAAATGCACCATATCCGCGCTGGGTTGCAAAGACTTTGTTGTTTTCCAGGATAATCGCTGCGACGACACGCACTGTTTTCATTTTCCACTCACTCCTCTGTCTGTAAAGCCTCCGCGAATTATTACAGGCTTATATCAACTTGCTCGCTTGACCTCTAAACGACCAATTAAGCCGGGACTACCCTCCATAACATATACCTCCTGTTCAAAATTCTTTTCACGAGAAGAACGCTATGCCGTATATAACCTGATTATCAACCAACAATATATTGATAGATATCCTCTCTCACCGGTGTATCCAGCTCCCACTCGATCTCTACTGCCGTCTTTGTTGTGTTTGGCATGCAAAACTCTTCCGCTTTCCCGGTAGCATACATTCGTCCCAGATAATAAAACTCCTTTGAAATTTTATCGTCCTTATTTTTCCGGATAAACAAATGCACATCGATGCCGCGTTCTTTTGCAAACAGAAAATTCTGTACATCTTCCGACTGCTTCGTCCGGCCGGATTTTGAGATAGCGATCAACGTACCGGCGTTCAAAAAATGATCCTCATATTTTGTAGTATCACTGATATCTTCCGATTTGTCGTAGTTGATAAACACCGGGAATGTCTTTGTCTTTCTGTCATATTTGTATCCGCCAATGTTGAACGGAACCTCATTATTTTCCCAGTTTAATAAACGGCAGGCGTCCTCATAGGTATATTTCTGATATAATACAAAATCCGTGTTCTGATATCTGCATTTGTAATTAGCATGGTATCTGGAAATACCGAACTCTACCAGCTCATCGACAATCTCATAGAAATCCCGGTTTTCCAACATTGTTTCAAAGGACTGGGATATGCCGTAATCCCCGCCTTCTTTTTCGATAAAAACGCAATTTTCATAAGTCTTTTTCCCGGATCCGGACGGAAATTCATTCGTCATCACATTGACCAGATTCCGCTGAGCACCGGCATCCATCGAAATACCGTAATCCTCTTTCAGCGACTTTTCCAGAATCCCCAGGATGCGATGATGGTAAGTCATCAGTCTCTTCAGCATCTCCAGTTCCTGAATTCGCTTGCCGGCGGCGAGTTTTTTCGATATAAACTCTACTACCTTCTCCTCATCCTTTGACAGGCGCACTTTATATTCTTTCTCATATTTCACCAGAAACTTATAATACGACCCAAGGCTGCTGTTATCAAAAATCCGGCAGACATCCATCTCGCCATAGTCATCAAAATCTTTCAGCCTCGGAATCCGACCCAACTTACACTTGAGATTTGTATAATTCTCTTTGATCAGCCGGATATCACTGAAATTCGCGCTGTCTATCGCAGTAAAAATCCGTTTTTTACTGATCTCATCAAAGTGAATCGTAGAAACGCCGGGGATAATTCGATCCCCCTCCATCACATAGCGGCGTATATTATCCTTATTGTAACTGCGGTCTCCGGAGAGAGCGATCGGAATCAGAAAATTATTCTTATAATTTCCGATAAAATCCAGCACAACCACAAAATCTTTATTTTCTGCTTTTCTTAAGCCACGGCCGAGCTGCTGTACAAAAACAATCGCAGACTGCGTAGGGCGCAGCATGATCACCTGATTAATTTCCGGAATGTCTACACCCTCTGAAAAAATGTCAACGGTAAAAATATAATCCAGACACTCTGTCTGTGCCGCATTCTTGTCCGAAACATCCATCACCAGGCGCTCAATCACCGACTCTCTCTTTGTATCGCTGTCCTCACCGGTCAAAGCCTCTGTGCGAAATCCTCTCTCATTAAACTTCCGGGACAATTCCCGCGCTTCCTCTTTTCGGCTGCAAAAAACCAGTCCCTTGACACGGTCGCCGCTATGGCCATAATAACTTGCCTGTTCAATCACATAGTCAACACGTTCATCGCTGGTCAGACGGCCAAATCGACGCAGATTATCTGCACTGTCGTCACCCCCGATCACATCGCCCTCGATCATAAAATCCGTGATCCCGAAATAATGAAACGGGCACAGCAAATCTTCTTCCAAAGCCTGCTGCAGACGAATCTCACAAGCGATATTGTGATGGAAAATCTCGTAGACATCAAAGCGGTTCGTCTCCGGACTGGCCGTCATTCCAAGCCAGAAATCCGGTTTAAAATACTCCATAATCTTCTGATAACTGCTTGCACCGGAATGATGCGCTTCATCCAGGCAGATTACAGAAAAATAATTCCGGGAAAAACTTTGCAGTATGTTTTCCTTACTCATCATCTGCATCGTGGCAAAGATCAAATCCGCATTTTTTATTTGTTCCAGATTGGACGAGGTATTTCCGGAAAGCAGCGCATACTGATAAGCGGAACCATCCTCACGTTTCCTGCCAAATACTTTTTTGTAACTCTCCAATGCCTGTCGCGCAATCCGTTCTCTGTGTACCAGGAATAATACTTTTCTCGGCTTCATTTCCCGGAGAGCAAAAGCGGATGCGTAGGTCTTGCCGGTACCCGTCGCTGAAATCAAAAGCGCACGAGTCTCGTTCCGGACAAGCAATTCCTGAACGTTTTTCACAAAGTCGATCTGCATTGCGTTGGGCTCTAACCGATACTCCTCCAGAGAAACCGGCGATTGCGCCTTCGCAATCCTTCTCTGCTCTTTCACCAGATTGTGCCGAACACGGTAATTTTCAATAAACTCTTCATAGCAGAGGCTATTTGGCGCATTCCACAGAGTACGAAATTCCTGAAGGATGTCGCCAACCAGCTGCCCTGTCTCATATCCCACCAGCTTCGTGTTCCACTCGCGATTCACCTTCAGAGCCTTTGCCGTCATATTAGAGCTCCCGATAATAATCCGGTATAGCTCTTCCTTTCTGAACATATAGCCCTTTGTATGAAAGCCATCCCGGTCCCCATCCGCGAGAAACATCTTCAACTCAATATTTTTCAGCTCATGCAGTTTATCCAACGCCTTCGGATCATTGAACATCTGATAATCCGTTGTGAGAATCTTTCCGCGAACGCCTTTTTTCTCCAATTCCTTCAAAATCTGTAAAAGCGGAGTAATGCCGCCCAAAGTAATGAAGGCAACGCTGATGAAAAACTCGTCACAGTTCGAGAGTTCCTGCTCGATAGAAGAAATGACACGCTTCCCCTGACCGGAATCGTTGGAGATGAACTCCGGCCGATAAGCCAGATTGGAATTTACCCTCTGATCAATAAAAGCTGTCTCAAAACCGGATTGTAGATCTTTTACACTATCCATCCACTATTACACCTCTTCCAATGC
>JAJBTR010000055.1 GCA_020860745.1 Lachnospiraceae bacterium
AATTTTCGTTAAAAGGAGCAAATAAGGATTTTGTTACTGAGATAGTTGGTTATTCGTTTTGGATTCTCCTGCAAATGATAGCAACGCAAATTAATGCGTATGCGGATCAAGTCCTTTTAGGAGCTTTTGTTTCAGGAGCAAGCGTTGCCATTGCGATTTATTCAATTGGCTCTCAAATTGTACAGTATTTTCAGTCGATTGGCAGTGCTTTAGGTGGTGTATTAATGCCTGGTGTTGTTTCTATTGTTGAACGAGGTGCAACGCCTAAACAATTAGAAGATGAAATGGTGCGAATTGGAAGAATGGCATTTATCATATTGGGAACCATCTATGCAGGCTTTCTGCTTTATGGTAAGCAGTTTATACAGCTATGGGCTGGAAACGAATATGAAGAGGGATTTTTTGCCGCAGCTTTGTTGATGCTGGCTTATTTGTTCATTTGTTCTGAAAGTATTGGAACGTCAATCTTATGGGCTAAAAATGAACATAAGGAGCAAGCAATTTTAAAATTTGTAATTGTACTGGTGAATATTGTCCTCACAGTTTTTTTGATTCGATGGAATGCACTTTATGGTGCTACAATAGGTACTTTTATTTCTTTAGCACTTGGTGACGTGCTGGTGATGAATATATTGTTTAAGAAGAAGATTGAAATTAACTTGAAGAGGTATTATAAGAATCTTCTTAAAGGAGTTTTTCCTTCTATTTTGTTAGGAGCCGCCTTAAATCTTATATTTAAGATGTTAAAGCTTTCGGGGTGGCTTGGATTTATGATAAACGTTGGAGTTTATGTTATCATTGTAGGTCTTTTACTTTGGTTCTTTGGTATGAATACGAGTGAAAAACAAATGATTAAGAGCTTGATAAAGATGCCCAGAAGCAAGTGTAAACAGTAAGTATTCATTGAAATTTCTTGTTTTACATATTGTAAATACTATAAATGGGAGTAGATACATATGGGATATTACGATGGAAAAGGATACTGGCGAGAAGATGGCGAGGGTGGCTATGATGCCAAAGGCTATTGGAGGGAACCAGGAGAAGGCGGATATGATTCTCAGGGTTATTGGAGAGATGCGGATGAAGGCGGCTACGACTCTGAGGGTTACTGGAGAGATACTGGTGAAGGTGGTTATGGACTAGCTGGACGTCCGGATATGGCGTACTTCGGTTTCACGGACAAATTAAGAGCAGGAAAGACTATCCAGATATTCAACTACGGTAATTGCAAGCGTGATTTTACCTATGTGGATGATATTGTCGAAGGTGTAAAGCGTGTGATGCAGTGTGCACCGGAGAAGGTGAACGGAGAGGATGGACTGCCTATTCCGCCGTATCGGATTTATAACATCGGAAATAACAAGCCGGAGAATTTGCTTGACTTTGTGGACATCCTGCAGCAGGAGTTGATCCGGACTAGGGTGCTTCCGGAGACATACCATTTCGATGCTCACAAGGAATTGGTACCCATGCAGCCGGGAGACGTTCTGGTGACCTATGCAGACACGTCGGCTTTGGAGAGAGACTTCGGATTCAAGCCTTCGACGAGTCTACGGCATGGACTTAGGAAGTTTGCGGAGTGATATAAAGAGTTTTACCAAGTGTGAACAATAATATACCTCTAAGTGCTAGATGGAAGGTGCATTCGAATGATCAAAACAGAAAATCTCATATTACAGCTTACTAGCAGAGCCCTGTTCAATACACCTGTGGATTTCAATCCTGCCACCACTGAATGGTCAAACATCTATAAGGAAGCTTTGAGTCAGGCACTAACACTTCTTATTTGGGACACTCTTACGGATAAGGAACGTATGTCTGTGCCGGAAAACATAGCAGCAATTTGGGAACAGAATGCAATGATTCATGTAATGAATAATGAACAGCTTCTTTATGGGCAAGTTGAAATTTTTAAACTGCTGGATGACGTGAATATTCCTGCTGTAATTATGAAAGGAAGTTCATCAGCTGTTAACTATCCAAATCCATCTTTGCGTATTATGGGTGATATTGATTTGTTGGTAGCACCTGAACAGCAAAAGAAGACGGTGGAATTGTTGCAGGCAAATGGTTATGGAGAAGCGAATGGAGAGGATTTTTCTACTCACATTAGTGTCTCTAAAGATAGGATAACTGTAGAGATCCACAAGGAGCCAAGCGGCTTGGGGATTAACGAAGATAAAGTAATCAAGAAAAAATTGGAAGAATTCTTTTCCGATGCATTGGAAAAGAGACAGAGAATAGGCGGCTTGCCATTTCTTTCAGATGAACATCAGGCATTAGTATTGATATTGCATAAGTTAAAACATTTCCTGCATAACGAGCTTGGCCTTCGGCAGCTTTGTGATTGGGCTGTGTTTGTGGATAAGAAGTTAGATGATAAGATGTGGGAGGAACTACGTCCGAGGCTTGAAGAGTTCGGCCTTCTGACATTCACAGGTATCATGACCAGAGCCTGTGTTGATTATTTGGGTTTGCCGGAAGAGAAAGCACCATGGAACAAAGATTTTGATAAAGAGCTTACAGATGAAGTGGTTGAGCAGATTTTGGAATCCGGAAATTTTGGATCGAAGGCAGGGACTTATGGTATTCTTTATTTTACTGATGTGAATTCCTCAAACCGGCTGACAAGCTTTGTAAAGACGATATTTGACCGATGCAAGTACCACTGGCCGGTCTGTGCAAAGCATCCGATACTTATGCCTGTCGCTCCATTCGTAGCTTACGCGAAATATCTGAAGCTGCGAAAAGAAGGAAAACGTGCTGAAATAAAGCCGTTCAGTCTTTATAGGAAAGCGGGAGCAAAGCAGAAGCTTTATAAGGAACTGAAGCCGTTTGTGGTGGAGTAAGTGTAAATCAGAATTTGAAGATTTTTGAACCAGGTAACAACCGAACTTATGTATCAGGCAGATACAACTGGAAATTGGCCGGTGTCAGCTAAAATCAAAAAGAATACTTTTATGTCATGAGTTTATTAAAATATATGGCGGGAGAGCTGTCTTTCGTTATAGAGCATCCGTGGTAAATTTAAAGGATATCGCGGAACTGTAAAGGGTATTGTCCCGAAAGGTATTCTGATTTTGGAAATAGACGCAGTTGTAAAGTCTAATTATCGGCATCTGTTATGATCCGGCTTTCTTACATTTAAATTCAAAATAGAATAGACACATATCTGTTTCTGTGCTATGATAAATATAATTCTCCGGGTGGAGAAGATTTACCGTATCTTATATGTGCTTTCCTTTCTGAACAATAACGACGAAAGGAAAGTAGGAAATGCATCTCAGAAAGATATTAAGCGACCTCACATTGATGGATCGTTTCCTTTTCAGCGAAGCAATGGACATACCGGAGAATATGCAGGCGGTGCTTGAGATTATCCTGGGTAAGGATATGGAACTGAAACATCCTCCGCAGACAGAGCGGGAGCAGCATACATCGGAGAAAAAGCGTTTTGTCAACCATACGTATATTCCTGAATACACACGGGAAGGATGATGAGAATATCACGCCGGAGCTGAAAGAGTTGCTTTATTTTATGGATCATACCAATGATCCCGATCTGGTCATTCAAAGTGACAATGTGAGGAAGTTGCATAACAGCGTGAGAGCGATTCAGAAAAATGAGGAGATTGGAGTGAGATATATGCAGCTGTGGGAAGAAAAGATTATGGGAGAACAGGAAGCACGTGCGGAAGGCCGCGCAGAAGGAACCCGGAATGCCACGATGGATAACATCCGGAATCTCATGGATTCTTTAAAGATATCTCTAGAACAGTCGATGGATATTCTTAAGATTCCTGCGGCAGAGCGTGAGGAGTACCAGACGATGATGTAAAAAAATGGTATTGCAAGTGAAGAATGATTGTATTTAAGCATACAAAAATAAGAGCCTGTTTCAGGCTCTTATTTTTGTATGCTTAAATCCAGGAATAAATGTCAGGGACATAATGAATCGGTTATGGAAGCCGGATTGCACAGAAATTTTTATAAAAGCAGGAGATTACAAATATGATGAAACAATTATCAGATTGCCAGCCTTACAAAAATTACTACCAGTTTATCGGATCGGCAAAGTATCGGAAACCACTTTTTTATGAAGATGCAATACGATCCAGATTACAGGAGATCATCTGCGATGTGATGGAAAAGAAAGGGGTAAGAGTGGAAGCAATCACGGTCGCATATAACCATGTTCACGTTTTGCTGCAGACAGATCTTACTCCAAGCGAGGTGGGACAGGTGTTGTTCGGCGCATCTTCCAGACTGTTGAGAAAAGAGTTTCCACAGCTGATTGCTGAAGCAGAGAAAGGATTATGGGGAGGTAGATCTTATCAGGCGATAAAGGACAAGTCGCACCTGGAAAATTGCCGGTCTTACATAATGAGACACCAGCCGGATAATACAAAAGCTGACGATACGGGGATCAGGCATGATCCATCATATTTTGATAAGAAAACGCTGATGATTACCGGTGGAACGGGATCTTTTGGCTCTACCGTTTTAAAACATTTCCTGGATTCAGGCCTTAATGAAATTCGGATTTTTTCCCGTGACGAGAAAAAACAGGATGATATGCGTCATGACCTGCAGGCAAAACATCCCGATCTGGCGGAAAAGGTAAAGTTTTATATTGGTGATGTCCGGAATATGCGCTCCGTACAGGATGCAGTTCAGGGAGTAGATTTTATTTTCCATGCCGCTGCATTAAAGCAGGTGCCGTCCTGTGAGTTCTTCCCGATGGAAGCGGTTCGGACAAATGTGGAGGGGACGGATAATGTTCTGCACGCGGCAGTGGAAGCGGGTGTGCAGCGTATTGTGTGTCTTTCTACGGACAAGGCCGCATATCCGATCAACGCAATGGGTATTTCAAAGGCAATGATGGAGAAAGTGATTGGGGCGAATGCGCGTGTGGCGGCCGGAAAGACGACAATCTGCTGCACGCGATATGGAAATGTTATGTGCAGCCGCGGTTCCGTGATTCCTCTTTTCATTGACCAGATTAAGGCGGGAAACTCTATCACGATTACAAATCCGGAAATGACCCGGTTCCTGATGGATCTGAATGAGGCGGTAAAGCTGGTTCTGTTTGCGTTTGAGCATGGCAATCCGGGGGACCTGTTTGTACAGAAGTCGGCCGCCAGTACGATCGGAGATCTGGCAAAAGCTGTGCAGATGCTTTTTGGAGATACCGGGACACATATCATAGGAACACGCCATGGCGAAAAGCTGTTTGAGACGCTTATGACGAACGAGGAATGTGTCCGCAGTGAGGATATGGGTGATTATTATCGTGTGCTTCCCGATGGACGTGATTTGAATTATGATAAGTTTTTTGTGCAGGGGCAGGTACAGACAATGGCAGGTGAAGCATATACGAGTCACAATACAAGGCGGCTGAATGTGGAAGAGACCGCTGAGAAGATCGCAAAAACAGATTATGTTATGGAAGCAATGAAAAAATTGTGTCTTACAATGTAAATTCAGGGTAATCAACGGCAGATGAGATCGTGTAGGAATAATATTCTGGACAAGATGGGTGCATTTGATCTGGTATCGGTTTTACTGGTAGGGATTATGACGGGGGCATTATCGTTGTGTATGCGCTGGTGGGATCGCCAGATCCGAAGAAAATAGTGGAAGATATGATGTCTATAGAGGTCGATCCGGTTAGTGGGGAAGAAACTGTCTGTGTAGATCGCCTGGAACTGATGAATACAATCAATGGCTGTCTTGCTTTTACAGTGGATTTGATTCCGGAAGAGGAGATGTCTTTAGATCCTGATATTCCGGATGCGGTGGATATGATTAACGCGATTGATGCACATAACATGGTAATTGGTATCTGCACAGGTATGGATGGTGGAGCATTCGCAGAATTTTTGGGTAGGCGGTATGATATGTTATGTAAGTGAATGATGTTGGGATGGAATGCCTTAGCACCAACGTGGAATTCTAGGATGGTGCCGTGAAAAATATTCGCGGCAACAAAATTTTCCTCAAACTGTTCAGAAATCACAAAATAAGCTCGCTCAAATATTGACATTTGATGGAAACTGAGTATAATAGATGAAAGGGTAGGCAGAGAATCTGCTTTATATTTTAAAACATTTGTTCAGAAATCACAGAAAAGGAGCGTTAAAATCATGGCAGATGATGGTAAACGAGGGAGTAATATAGAGAATAATACGGAAAATGCAGAGATGCTGTCGGTCATTGCAGAGGAGTATAAGTCCGGCAAGTCACTCCGTGCTATTTCGGCAGATTATGACTTGAAAGTGGCAAAGACACGGAAGCTCCTTATCACAGCCGGGGTTTAT
>JAJBTR010000009.1 GCA_020860745.1 Lachnospiraceae bacterium
ATTATTAAACTGTCAACCAGACTATAAAAAAATTCAACACGAAAAGGGGGAAAATTTATGAACGGTACAATTCAAAAAGAAATTCAGGAAAAATGTGTCACTCCGGAAGAGGCAGTCAAACTGGTAAAAAGCGGAGATGTCGTCTATCTGGGAACCACCAGCAGCACTGCAAATATTCTGGCTCGCGCGTTGGCCGGACGCGCGGATGAGCTGGAAAATGTAACGCTCACCTGCGGTATCGGCAATGTCACTGCACCCGAGATGCAGGAATTAGACCCTCGCGCCTTTCGCATCAGCACTTACTTTATGGGACCCTGGGAGAGAAAAAACAGGAACCGGGTTCCCATCGATTACACCAGCGTACATCTCCGCCAGGTGGAGATCTGGTGCCGTCAGACGATGCCGCCGGATGTTGCATTCCTTGAAGTATCCCTGCCGGATGAAAATGGTTATATGAGCTATGGTGCAAACGGCGTTTCACATCACAGCTACATCAAAGACGCTGCCAAAAAAGTCATCCTGCAGATCAACCGGAATGCGCCGTATCTGTATGGCGAACAGAATCTTGTTCATTACACCGAGGCGGACGCCATCGTGGAAGGACACGATGAGATCGCTACCATTCCGAATCTGCCGATCGATGACACCTTGCAAACCATCTCTGATTTCCTTTTGGAACAGATACCAGACGGCGCCTGTCTGCAGCTGGGAATCGGCGGCGTGGCAAACGCGGTCGGATATGGATTAAAGAAAAAAAATGACCTCGGATCCCATACGGAGATGGTCACAGATTCCATCATTGAACTGATGAACATGGGAGTCATTAACAATAAACAGAAAAACTTTTTCCCAGGTAAAACGGTGGCTGCTTTCACCTACGGTTCCAAAGAAGCCTACCGCTTTGTCGACCACAATCCTGATTTTTATTTTATGCCATTTCCTGTGGTAAACAACCCGGTCAACATAGCGAAAAATGACAATATGATCTCCATCAACACTGCGCTCAGCATTGACCTGATGGGTCAGGTATGCTCTGATAATCTCGGCGGACTCCAGTACAGCGCCACAGGCGGACAGCTGGATTTCGTCAGAGGAGCACAGATGTCAAAAGGGGGAAAATCATTTATCGCGGTCACATCGACAGTAAACAGCAAACGAGCCGGCCTGCAGAGCAGAATCGTGACTCATCTACCGCTTGGTTCCGCTGTAACTACGCCGAGATCGGATGTGCAGTATGTTGTAACAGAATACGGATGTGTCAACCTGAAACCGCTCACGATGAAAAATCGTGTGAGAGCTATGATCAATCTCGCCCATCCTGATTTCCGTCCGCAGCTGACGGAAGAGGCAAAACAGGCAGGTCTGCTCTAACAGGGCGAGGCTTTTAGTACCTGCGATTCGCGTATCAGGCGGTCAGGATGCATAACTTACTTTTTAAAAGATCCTAACCCGGAAAAAACGGAATAGAACTTTTGATATTTTGCGCAAAAATCGTTTGTAAATACCTCAGGAACTGTCCCGAAATAATATACACAGATTAGCCTGTGCAAGATATGCATATTATTTCAGGACAGTTCCTGAGATAAAAGAGGAATGAAAAATGCAGAAAAATAAAAGAAACGTACAGGCTTCTGTCGGAATCATCATCCTGCTTATGGTCGGCCTTGTCTATGCCTGGTCCGTTATGTCAAAATCAATCAGTGCCGCACACCCGGAATGGACATCCGCGCAACTTTCCCTGACCTATACCCTTATCATGACTTTTTTGTGTGTGGGAAGTCTGGCCGTCGGCTTCCTGCCGAAGAGAATAAAGCCGCGCACCTATATCGTTGTCTCCTCTGTTTTTATGCTTTGCGGGCTTTTTCTTGCATCCATGACGAAAGAATCTCCCATACCTCTGTATCTCGGTATGGGAGTCCTGTGCGGCACCGCTACCGGATTGGCATACAACACAGTACTCGCGACCGCGAGCAAATGGTTTCCCGGCAGGCACGGGCAGATTTCCGGCATTCTTCTGATGGGATTCGGGCTGAGCAGTTTTATCATAGGCAAGATATTTGCAGCGGTCACGCCATCCGACGGAAGCAATGCGTGGTGCGTCACGTTCCGTGTGCTGGGTGTCATATTATTCGCGGTTCTTCTTGTGTGCAGTTTTTTACTGAAAAACCCGGAAAGCAATGAGATTTCCCAGGAGAAAATCAGGACGAAATCCGAGCCAAATCCTGTATCATCCGTTCATTTCACAGCAGCGGAGATGATAAGAATGCCTGTTTTCTGGCTGGCCTACGCCTGGATTATCTTAATCAGCGCGGCCGGTCTGATCCTGATCGCACATGCAAGCGGAATTGCCGGTCAGATCGGTTCTTCCATTTCAGACAACCAGATTGCGACAGCAGTCGGCATGATATCAATTATGAACGGCATTGGAAGAGTAATTTCCGGTTCTATCTATGATCGAAAAGGATATCGTCTCACTATGCTGCTGCCCATGGTTTATTTTATTGCCGCAGCCCTGATCCTGATTCCTGCGCTTCGCTGCGACAGCTTTATTCTTATTGTGATCGGGTTTTTAGTGGGCGGATATGCGTATGGCAGCACCGCATCCATGCCTCCCGCAATCGTTGGCGATTTTTGGGGAAAGAAACACTATTCCCTCAATTTTTCCATTTATCTGACCAATCTCATCATTGCGTCTTTCGCCTCGACACTGGCGGGCAGACTGTATGATATCAGCCATACCTACATGACAACCGTTTATCTGATGATCGCTGTTACCGTTTGCGGATTTGTGATTTTTCTGTTCATACGAAAGCCAAAAAGAGATTAATCGATTAAGGTTACCACATATTTTGCGATCAGGAAATACGGCCACAGATAGATCAGCATCCGTTTGCCATCCAGAAAAATTCCCCAGCGGTGCAGGAGGCAGATTGCAATCATCTCCGTGACAAAAACACCCACCAGATTACAGAAAAGATGTCCACCGGATGTTTGCCGTATATTTGCATCCTGAGCGTCCTGCTCCCGGAAAATCTGCCGTATATTTGCGTCCTGCTCCCGGGAAACCTGCCGTGTATCTGCATCATGAGTGTTCTGCTCACGTGAAAGTGATTGCACATCATCATACTGCGTTTTTTCCTTTCTGCAAGGCAATATCGGGCTGTCTGCCTGAAAACGCAGATTTGTAATTACAAACAGAATAACCCCCAGCCCGGTCAGTGCAGTATGCCGAACCAACGGTTTATAATAATTCAGTTCTATCTCACTCTTATTCTGAAACACCAAATGCCGGATACCTGCCGCGAATTCCGTCAGTTTTTCCCTCCAGAAGTCAAAATCCGACCAGGTGTTCGGAATCAGATTTGCCGGGATGGATGGGGATATCTGAAAAAAGCGGAAAAACACAAAAAACAAGACAGACAAAATAATGCACAACAACGCCAGGCGAAACGGCTTGCGCCGGTTTCTCACCAGTCCCACGATGCCTATTCCAAGCACAATGAGCATGAGAATTGCCGGAATCAACATGACAAAAACGGTCGAAAGACGCTGATAAATCATACAGTCAGCAGTGTCGTCGCTTTCCAGTCCATATGTCGTTTCAAACAATTCGATGATCTCACTTCGCTCCGCTTCACTTAAGCTTTCATCCGGCATGACGATAAGTCTTTCAAAAAAAGTTCAGATGTAATATCTGTACCATCCGCCAAAAGTCCTGCAATTTCCGTGCCTCCTGCACCCGAGGCACCTGTACTGTCATCGTCTGAACTATCCGATCCTTCGAATCCTTTATTCCCGCTATTGTTACTTTCACTGTCCTCTGACCAGGCATTCCCTCCACCGTCATACGAAGCGCCCGCCGCCCGGATCAGAACCGCCGCCGGGAGAATCACAACACACTCCGTGTCCTCATACACGCCCCGCACCTCACAGGAAACGCCGCTACATATCACCTCACCGCCCGTCACCTCAGTCTCCCCGAACAGTTCCCAGGCCGCCTCTGTGCTGAGCACACAGCCGCTCAGATCGTCCTCCATCAGTTCCGCCGTAGCTGACACAAGATTTGCGGAGCACCCATCGATCAGAAAAAGCGTACCTGTTGCACTTCGCTTCAGCTCTTCGTTGGAAAATGTCTGATTTTCCAGCGTTCCGACCGCCGTATAGGAAAGATGTTCCGCTGCACCCGCACCTGCAGCCGTTTCATTCGCATCCTCCCGCAAGGAGGTAAGCGTATCATAAGACAGAGCATTTTCCCCCAGATAATAGATGACCGGTGCTCCGCTTCTGCTGAGAGATGCATGCAGAGACAGCATGTAACCGAAGCAGATCAAAAAAAGCAGAAGCAAAATATATTTTCCCAGGCGCCGGATTCCACGCTGCATTTTTTTACCTCCATTCACAGATTATATATCTGCGTTACTTAATGCCAAAAAGATATCGTCCCTGTTACCTTGTAATCCATATACTCAGGAATATTGGCAAATCCGCTCCGGAACATAAACCACTTTGCAGCCTTATTCTTCTACCCGCACGCGATCGCCTGCCCGGAGCGATTTTGTGGATGTCAGGACAATCTCCTGCCCCCAGCCGACGCCGCCCTCAATCGCCGCCGAATCACTGTTTTTATCCAGAATCTCTACCTGCGCCTGTTCCACCGTTGTCTGCGTCCCGAGGACGGTATCGGATTCCGTGAGCACATACACAAAATAGTCGTTTCCATCGCTGTGCAGAGCATTCAAAGGAACGCAGCAGTCATATTTTTTCGTTGTCTTTTCGATAGACATGGTCGCAAAACTTCCAGGCCCGGTTACTTTTGCCGGAATAAAAACAGTAAGGTTATATGTGCTGCTGTCCTCCGCGGACGCTTCGATGCTGTCAATGGTCAGCCCGGAGACGGTTGTATCATTTCCGATGTCAAGTGCAATCTCATCTCCGGTTGAAAGATATTTCGCCGTACTTTTATCCAGAGATGTTGAAAACCTGTATCCCGCACTCTGATCTGCGATACGGATGGAAGTCTCCTCGGCGGTCGTCTCACCCGCGGAGACAGGGACGCTGACCACCAGACCATCAGAGGGCGATGTGACTTCTCCCCCCAAATCAACCAGTTTCTGCAGCGCATCCACTTCCTCCTGCTTCTCTTCCATCGCGCTGGCTTCTGTCAGTTCACTTGCCTTATCAACGGTTTCTGTCGTCTCTGAGGCATCCTCCAGCGCCCGCTTTGCCGAGCGGATGGTATCCTCTCTGGAGGAAAGCGCTTCATTATAGGCATCTTTTTTTGAGATATACTCGTCATACAGAGCCTGCAGCTGTTCGTCATAATCGCTCTGACTGTTCGCAGCGGATTCTGTCTGGTAAGCGGACAAGGCGGCGTCCGCCTCCTCCAGGTCACTTCCAGCTGTCGACACCTTGCTCTCCGCCGCGGCCAGTTTCGCGCTGTGTTCGGACTCAACAGAATTTCGGATGGATTTCTTTTCCTCATCTGTCGCGGCACCCTGCTCGCTGATTTTCTGGTTAATCTTATATTCAATTTCACTGTTCAGGTTTTCCAGTTCTGTCACAGCTGTGTCATAAGCTTCCTGCTTTTCTTCCACCGTTTTCACCAGAGAGTCCAGTACGGTTGTGTCCGTATCACCGGCAGAACTCCCGCTGTTTTTGAATGTATTGTAAGCGCTCCATGCTTCTTCCATATCCTCTTTCGCATCCGCCACAGACTGATTTGCGGAAGAAACTGCTGTATCATAATCTTCTCTTGCCCGGGTTAAAGTTTTCTGCGCACTGGCGCCTGCAATCGCTGCATTGGCTTCTTTATCTAATGCCTGTGCCTTAAGAACAGCAAGTTCTTCCTGCGCAGTCTCCAGTTTTTCTCCCAGATCCGCAGTGTCCAGACAGAGCAGGACATCCCCCTCTTCCACGCTTGTCCCCGCTGCGGCCTCGACAGAAGCGATTTTTAATCCCGAAGCCACCTCGACCGACACCTCGCGGTTGGCCGAGACCGTGCCCTCCGCCTGAATCTCATGCGTGAGGCTGCCGCCGCTGACACCGGTCGTCGTCACTTTTGCGATGGTCACAGAATCCGCCGCCCGGGAAAGAAGCGTCAGAAGAATCATCAGAATCAGAAAAGCCGCCAGCCACCGCAGGGCGCGCACCTGAAGGGACGCTTTCTTTTCCCTGTCAAATTCAAAATTGAGCAATTGTTTCCAGTTCTGCTGTTGCTGTTTTTTCTGCTGATTCATAAATCTAACCCTCATTGTACAATTCTTGTTC
>JAJBTR010000306.1:0-2326 GCA_020860745.1 Lachnospiraceae bacterium
GTATTCTACTTTTAAAAGCCTGATCTTCCTGCATGCTGCACTCCCATAAAACACATGATATCAGTTTCCCTTCGACACGGCCAATCGAATCACCGATCGGCACACCTCACCAATTTACCGGTTCACCCGTCTCTCCCCATTATATTCATTCTCACAAAACCTGCAACATCTGCTCAATCTGGGAAAAATCGACATACAGATCATCGCAGATATTCACTTTGACAAATGCACTAAAAGAATAGGTCACACTGATCAGATTCTTCTCAAAACAATTTACCGTCACTGTTTTCCGTCCCGGATCCACAATCCAGTATTCACAGACACCATAAATCTTATAATAGTACAACTTACGGATATAGTCATCCGACGGATTACCCGGAGAAACAATCTCAATTACGAAATCCGTTGCACCGTTGCAGCGTTTTCCATCCAGTTTATCTTTGTCACAAACCACTATAATGTCAGGCTGCACAATTGTAAGCGGCGCATCGTTTAACTTTACGTCAAACGGAGCAGGAAAGACGGAACAGGCGCCTCCCTTTCCTTTGATATAATTGCGCAATAAAACAAGCAGTTCCGTGAGGACTGTCTGATGAATCTGTGATGGGCTGGCCATATCATAAGCGATACCTTCAAAGACTTCTACCCTCTCATTCTCTGGAAGATTCTCATACTGCTCCAAAGTAAAATCGTCATTAACCCATTGCTGCAATGCTGGCATAATTACAAATCCTTTCCGGAATATCCTTCCCTGATATTGGTGCATGCGGATTTCAAAATCATAACTCGGACTTCAAATGCTCCCTCCACAACTTTTGACCACTGATTTGATTGTACCATAAACTCCGCCGTGCCCACTCGGAAATCTCTGATTTCCAGCTTCGCATAAGTTCGATTACGGAAATCACAGGTTTCCTATCTCACTTATCGTTGTCCGGGCTTTGCCCTATATCAGAGCACAGATGGGCATCCCCTTACATGCAAGCATGACGTGTCTACCCATCTGCACTCTGCTGCACGGCTCATTGCTTGCGCTCATTATATCGAAAAAACGTCTCCCCCGCAACCCGAAACGCAGAAATAACATCACGCCTCCGCTTTCTGCTTTACATGAATCCCGTTGACGACTACCTCATTGGTCAGTGGAATCACCAGGCAGGGCACGCCGTCCACCATACGGGTCTCCACCATATCCGCGCAGTCCGCCTGAACTTTCACCGTCACCTCCGGCGTCTTCACCTCAAAGGTTTTCGTGTCGGAGATATGCGCCGCCATGACCGTCGCCTGCGCACCGATCTCCTCGTCGTACTCCTGTTCAAACCGCTCCATATTCTCCTCCGGGGCGCCGCACCGCTCCAGCAGTCTGCGGACGTCTGCCTTGTCAAGTTCCAGCGGTTCCGGATCGTCCGCTTTTTCCTCTATCATCTCGTTTAAGGTATCGTGAATGTGAAGCACCGCATCGTAGACACAGGCGTCTCCCAGAGCATCCTCAATGATCGTCTGAAAGGACTCTTTCTGCTGCGCCGCCGGCAGCGGCTGGGTGCACCCCAGGAACTGCTCGATCATTTCCGGACAGAATTCCTTCGCGTTTTTGGAATAAAACAGCAGGCTATGTAAATCCGTATTCCGGTCGTTGAACGCCGGAAAGAGAAACGCCTGCTCCGGCATGCCGACGATCCAGTCCCGGATCCGGTCCTGAAAACTGTTCGTCTCGGCGTTATAGCTGAGACCGGCTTTGGAAAGCTCCACCGGGCACAGGCAGCAGAGGATAAAATTGTATACATAATCGGAGGCATCCTCCATCTCGAAACCATCAGAGGCTTTCGCCGGGATATCATACGCGCCGTGGATCAACAGAATCAGATAATTTTCCGGGTGATACCAGGTCTCAATCACCTGATCATAGAACACATCCAGGTCGTCATCGTTTTTCAGTTCCCCGTCCCGCAGCACGAGCAGGCGCTTCTGGGTGCCTTCCCCCATCTCCTGATCCAGCGGGAATTCCAGGTTCAGCAGATTTTTCCCGATCGCGCCGGAGAACGCCTTGCGGAAGATGTCCAGATATTTGTACATCTCCTCCTCCGGAATGGAAAGAAACGGTTCCTTAAACTGCAGCACCTTTTCTTTTTCCGCGTTGACATAGCAGCCTGCCATGCGGGTGATGCAGCACCGCTCTTTCGTAAACTGTTTTTTTATCTCTGAAATTTCGTTTTTGTTCATCACTGTCTCCTCTGCAAAAGCCTTCTTACAAAAAAGCATTGTACCATTTCATGATGGATTCATCATCATTTTTATAGAGGTTATCTCCGAAAATGTAATCCAGTAT
>JAJBTR010000306.1:2336-6237 GCA_020860745.1 Lachnospiraceae bacterium
TTTCCTCCTGCGCATTGGACAATTCTCCGCTGCGATTCACATTTTTCGGATACTGTTTTGTATAACCCAGCATCTCAATCGCATGGATACAGAATTCCTGTGTTCCCTGCATATCATGCTTATTTTTCCTCCCGCCCATCTAAAATACACCTGTTTTATTAATCCAAAAAATTACTGTTACTTATTATATAAAAAAACGATATGCCTGCAAGGTGAAACGTCATATCCCATAAAAACTCTTTTCGTTTTCGGTTGCTGCATCTTTTTCAGCATACAAAAGAAGAACAGACCATTACCGTATCATGTAATGCCCTGTCCTTTTCTTTCGTGTATGAAATGTCTCCTGTAACAGGTTTACCCTTTGGGTACTCCGCGTGAGCGATTGTACCCGCAAGGCAGCCCCATCGCAAAATCTGTTGTAACTGTTCAGTGCCTTCACAGTTACGAGGAAAAGTCCACTCGAAATCGCTGTGCGATGGTACTTTTCCTTGTGTAATTTACGTCATCAGACGCACTTCGCAGCAAGTGCGAAGTACTTTTTACTCTTCCGCGCCATCTTTGATCATGCTGGTCTTGTCCTCCTGGATCTCTTTCCAGAGCTTCTCAGCGGTGGGCGCCCAGGCTTCGGCATACGGCTTTGTCTTTGCAACAAGCTCCTCCACCGGCTCCTCCGCCTGCATATCGGTGGAGTGTGCACCGGATGCCTTGACCATACGCTCGATGCACTCCGGGTTCTCCAGCATCGGGCAGGGCTGCAGCATATTGTCGTTGAACGGCATATTGTCATGGTACTGCATAAACAGCGGCTGCTGCAGGCACTCCAGGAAAGACTTCTCCCGGATATTCGCTCCGGAATAGTGGATGAACACGCAGGGCTCCACGTCGCCGTTGGCATTGATGTGCAGATAGTTCTTGCCGCCGGCGATACAGCCGCCCACAAACTCCGCGTCGTTCTGGAAGTCCAGGGTAAACAGCTTGATCGGACAGTATCTGCTGCGGACGTAACGCACTCGCTTTACTACATACTCGCGCTGCTCCGGTGTCAGAAGCAGGTCAGTGCTTGCGTCTTTTCCAACCGGCATGTAATGGAAGAACCAGGACAGGATCGCACCCTTGTCCACCAGCATCTGAAGAAACTCATCGGAGGTAACCACCTTATAGTTCTTGCTGGTATAGCAGATGGAAGTGCCGAAGATCAGCCCGTACTCTTTCATCAGGTCCATGGCGTGCATAACTTTCTCAAACACGCCCTGTCCCCGGCGGTCGTCGTTGGTCTCCTCATATCCCTCCACAGAGAGAGCAAAGGAAATATTGCCCAGCTCCTGCACTTTCTTGCAGACTTCCTCGTCAATCAGCGTGCCGTTGGTGAAAATATGGAACGCGCAGTCATTGTGCTTCTCCGCCAGCATCATAATATCTTTTCTGCGGACCATGGGCTCGCCGCCGGTGAGGATGAAGAAGTGAATACCCAGTTCTTTCGCCTCGGTGATGATGCGGTCCAGCTCCTCATTGCTGAGGGAGAGGTTGTGCCCGTACTCCGCAGCCCAGCAGCCGGTGCACTTCAGGTTGCAGGCGCTGGTGGGATCCATCAGTACCAGCCACGGCACGTTGCAGTTGTACTTTTCACGGTTCTCTTTTACTTTTTTAAATCCGGTCAGGCCGGTCTCAAACCCCATGTTAAGCACGTGGGTCTTGACCAGGTTCGGATGCAGCTTGTCAAACGCGTCGTAGATCTGCTGCGTCCACTTGCAGTTCGGATCGCCCAGAACCTCATTCGCATTCTCCCAGACGGCATCCGTGCAGTTCTTGCCGGCGATGTTCCGCGCCATATTCATCAGCTTAACAAGGTTCTCCTCTTTGTTCTTGATGATATATTTGTATACGCCGTTAAAAGCAACCTCAAAAGATTTTCTCGCCGCGGCATGTTTCAGATCAGCCATTCTCATTTCCTCCCATATGTGATTTTTATATCATAAATTCCGATTGTCCGTTTTTGCACCAATTTGTCAGGGCAAGCCAGTCATCCGCCCGCAAAAAGAATTGAGGGGAAAACTTTTTCTGTGATTTTCCGTCATTTCTCCTTACATGATCCACGGATTTTACCTTTATTGCATGTGCAGCTTTTTACCTGCTAAAATGCCGGTATTCCGCTGTCATCTTTAAATGGTATCCTTGTAGTTTGTATACCCTTTCTTGGCGAAATGCTTCTCGTTCCAGATTTTCTCCGCGTAGGGCGCCCAGTCCTTCGCATAGTCCTCACACTTGCCGCAAAGATGCTCTACCGACTCAGGAGCCTGCAGATCTGTAGAGTGTGCGCCGGACTTGTGTACCATCTCCTGCAGCTTCTCCGGATTCTCCAGCATCGGGCAGGGACGCAAATGGTTCTCATTAAACGGCTGCCCATCGCGGTATGCCATAAACAACGGCTGCTGCAGGCACTCGAGCAACGTGTTTTCGCGAATATTCGCTCCGGAATAATGGATGAACACGCAGGGCTCCGCGTCGCCGTTCGCATTGATATGGAAGTAGTTCCGTCCGCCGGCAATGCAGCCGCCTACGAACTCGCCGTCATTCTGGAAGTCAAGCAGCATAATCTGTTTGCCGCCTTCCCAGCCGCGGACCTCACGGATGCGATTGTGAATATATTCGCGCTGTTCCATGGTAGGCAGAAGATCGACATCCGCTTCATGTCCCACCGGCATATAATGGAAGTACCACGCGTAACGGCAGCCGTGCTCGATCATCAGGTCAAAGAACCCATCGGAGGTAACTGCATCCATATTTTTTCTCGTGTAGCATACGGAGGTTCCGAAGAACAGACCGTATTTTTTCATCAGATCCATCGCAGCGAGCGTCTTCTGGAACGCGCCCTCTCCGCGGCGGCCGTCGTTTGCCTCCTCAAATCCCTCCAGAGACAAGGAGAAAGAGAAGTTGCCCAGCTTCTGGACTTCCTTACAGAACTCCTCATCGATCAGCGTGCCGTTCGTAAAGCTGTGGAACTCACAGTCATTGTGCTTCTTCGCCAGCTTCAGCAGATCCGCCTTGCGCACCAGCGGCTCACCGCCGGTAAACATATAGAAATACACGCCCAGCTCCTTACCCTGTGTCACGATGCTGTCCATCTCATCGTATGTAAGGTTCATCTTATATCCGTACTCGGCAGCCCAGCAACCGGTGCAGCGCAGGTTGCAGGCGCTGGTAGGATCCATCAGAATCAGCCACGGGATATTGCACTGATACTCTTTTCTCTTCGCCCGGGTAACCTTTGTACCGTAAAGGGCGGCCTCAAATCCAAGATTTAAGATGGTCATCTTCGCCACATGGGGATCCAGCTCATCCAGCATTTTGTTAGTAAAACGAAGCCATTTATTCTCAGGATCCTGAATCATCGCGCGGATGTTGTCATAAGTCTCCTGCTTGAAATTATCCCCCATGAACCGCTGTGCCAGATCCAGAACCTGAAGATATCCTTTCTCGCGATTCTTGTTTAAACGCTTTAACGCGACATCGATAGCCGTGCCAAATGCTTTTCTCTGCATGTTGTGTGATAAACTTGCCACTGTAAAATTCTCCTTTCAACTCAATCATACAGTTTTTCAACTGTGCCGTTGCAACCCGATGAATTTTTAGCTTACTGTTCCCTGCAGTGCAGTCAGACTGCCAAAATTGCACAGATGATGTTTTGCCATGCCGGATTCTTACATTGTGTTAAAAATTAATCATTCTGTATAATTATCAAATGGTGTCTTTTTTATAACCCTCTGTCTTTTTTCCAACATATTGTTGCATTATCAACTTTTGTAGATTATAATCTAAACAAACAAAATATCAGCCGACAATTTTATTTTTTATGTCAATTATCCCACAGGCGATTTCTTTTTTGTCGGAAAATTGAGAAACC
>JAJBTR010000351.1 GCA_020860745.1 Lachnospiraceae bacterium
CCACCTGCTTGGGCGTATATCTCCTAGTCAGGATCTCTTCAGGCATGACCTCCGGGCAAGGCTCTGCTTCCACGCCAGTACTGTTTTCAATGTTCATCACTGCCTTAAACCGGAACCCGCGCTTTTTATTCACGCCCGGTCCGTTGACACAACCGCCGGAACAAAGCTTCAGTTCCACAAAAACCCCCTTTAAGTAACCCCTTTTCATGCTGTGCAACAGTTCCCTGCAGCCCTGAATCGTGCTGACCGGCATGTATGTATAATTCTGTTTTGCTCCGTATTCCCGGACAGCCCGGATAATGCCGGCTGAAATCGTGTAAAGGCGGTTAATCTTCGGATCGGGGTTGCTGAACGCACGCTCCTCACAGTTATTCAGGTCGATATCTTCCTCCTCCAGCCACTGTTCCAGCTCGTTAAACTCAATAACAGCGTCCACGGCTCCCATCGTCACCCGGTCCGCCTCCGCTTCCATCTTCTTCGCGACGCAGGGTCCAATGTAGACTACTTTCGTATGCTGTCCCATCTCCTCCTTGATCAGACGGCCATGGGCAACCATCGGCGAGACTACAGGCGCCAGATAAGGAATCAGCATCGGATAATGCTTCTCTACCAGATAGACAATCGATGGACAGTGTGTCGTGATGATATTCTCCATCTTTCCCTCATTGATCAGCCTTACATACTCGCGGGTCACATAGGCCGCTCCCTCCGCCGTCTCCCGGACATCCGCAAATCCCAGCCGGTACAGGGCGTCCACCACCTTGCCCGGACGGTTGCTCTGGATCAGGCCGCTGTAAGAAGAATCCAGCGAAACCACCAGCTTCTCCCCATGCTTCAGCATATGCTTCACATAATCCAGATCACTGTCAAAAGTCTTTGCTTTCTGCGGGCAGATCTCCATGCAATGCCCGCAATAAATACACATATCCCGGACGATCTGCGCCTGCCCGTTCTTAATCCGGATCGCCTTTACATCGCAGTTTCGCAGGCACTTATAACAATGCGCACAGTTTGCATCCTGAAAATTAATTACGTTCATGCGGTATACCTCTCCTAAAAAAGGCTGCGAAACAAAAGCGTTCCGCAGCCACCCGAAAAAAATTACAGATCTTTATTTACCACGCGCTTCACATACGTCGTATGCAGCAGTTCATGCGCCCTGTGGCTGCCCGGCTCGCCGAGATACGTATCATAGAGCTCGATGATCGCCGGATTCTCATGCGATTTACGGATCGGGTTATTCTTATCGATGTTGTACAGCACTTCCGCCCGCTTCGCACGGATATCCACGGTATTGCGCACATAACCCGGCTGCTGGGGCTGACCGCCGCCGTTGACACATCCGCCGGGGCATCCCATGATCTCGATGAAGTGATAGTCCGCCTCGCCGGATTCCACTTTCTTTAAGAGGTCGCGCGCATTCTTCAGTCCGGAGGCAACCGCCACCTTCACATCCATGCCGGCGACATTGTAGGTCGCCTCTTTGACACCCTCGGTTCCTCTGACATCGGTAAAGTCAGGGCTTGCCAGTTCCTCGCCGGTCAGCTTCTCCACCGCGGTGCGGAGCGCCGCTTCCATCACGCCGCCGGTTGCGCCGAAGATCACGGCTGCGCCGGTTCCCAGGCCGAGAGGCATATCAAACTTCTCATCGGGGAGCGTGTCAAACTTAATACCTGCGCGCTCGATCATCCGCCCGAGCTCGCGGGTGGTGATGGCGATATCCACATCCGGCACACCATTAGCCGCCTGGTCGTCCCTGCCGATTTCAAACTTCTTCGCCGTGCACGGCATCACGCTCACAACCACCATTTTTTCCTTGTCGATACCCATCTTCTCCGCATAATAGGACTTCGCGATCGCGCCGAACATCTGCTGCGGGGATTTGCAGGAGGAAAGGTTCTCCGTCATATCCGGGAAATAATGCTCACAGTATTTGATCCACCCCGGAGAACAGGAAGTGATCAGCGGAAGCTTCCCACCGTTCTGCACGCGTTCAAGGAATTCATTTGCCTCCTCCATGATGGTAAGGTCAGCAGAGAAGTTCGTATCAAACACCTTGTCAAAACCGAGCCGGCGAAGCGCCGCCGCCAGTTTTCCTTCCACATCGGTTCCGATCGGATAACCAAAGGCCTCGCCCAGTCCCGCACGGACTGCCGGAGCCGTCTGGACGACGACAAATTTCTCCGGATCCGCGATCGCATCAAAGACTTCCGTCGTGTTGTCCTTCTCATAGATCGCGCCTGTCGGACATGCCGCGATGCACTGACCGCAGGAAACGCAGCTCGTCTCCCCGAGTCCCATGTCGAAGGCGGAACCGATAAAGGTCTTAAACCCTCTCTCGTTGGCGCCGATCACGCCGATGCCCTGTACCTTCTCACAGACCGCGCTGCAGCGCCTGCAGAGGATACATTTGTTGTTGTCGCGCACCATGTGTGCCGCGGAATAATCCAGCTCGTAGGTGTTGCGCTCACCGTCATAGTAACCCTCGTCGTCCACTTTATAATCATGGCAGGGTTTCTGCAGCTCGCACTTTCCGCTGCGGACACAGGAGAGACATTTCCGGTCATGGTCGGAGAGGATCAGCTCCAGGGTCTTTCTTCTGGATGCGATGATCTTCGGTGTGTTGGTCCACACCTCCATCCCCTCGTTGATGGGGTAAACACAGGCGGTCACCAGCGATCTGGCTCCTTTTACCTCCACCACACACATGCGGCAGGCGCCGATCTCATTGATCTCTTTTAAATAACATAACGTCGGTATCTCGATGTTTGCCAGACGCGCCGCTTCCAATATCGTAGAGCCTGCCGGGGCGGAGACTTCTACGCCGTTTATTTTCATATTCACATATTCCATGCCTGACACCTCCGTCAATCTTTGTAGATCGCACCGAAACGGCACTTCTCAATACAGGTACCACACTTGATACACTTGCTGTTGTCAATGCTGTGCGGATGCTTGATATCGCCCTCGATCGCACCCACCGGGCAGTTCCGCTTGCAGAGCGTACATCCCTTACACTTGATCGGGTCAATCTTGTAAGTGATCAGCTTCTTGCAGACGCTGGCCGGGCAGCGCTTGTTGACGACATGTTCCATGTACTCGTCACGGAAATAGCGCAGGGTGGAAAGCACCGGATTGGGTGCCGTCTGGCCCAGACCGCACTGGGCGTTATCCTTGATGTAGTAGCAGAGCTCTTCCATCTTGTCGATATCTTCCACAGTGCCTCTGCCGTCGGTGATCTTCTCCAGGAGCTCCAGCAGACGCTTGGTTCCCACGCGGCAGGGCGTGCACTTACCGCAGGATTCATCCACGGTAAACTGGAGGAAGAATTTGGCGATATCCACCATACAGGTGTCCTCGTCCATAACGATCAGTCCGCCGGAACCCATCATGGATCCAATGCTGATCAGGTTGTCATAATCAATGGGAATATCAAAATGCTCCGCCGGAATGCAGCCGCCGGAAGGTCCGCCGGTCTGCGCCGCCTTGAACTTTTTGCCGTTGGGGATGCCTCCGCCGATCTCCTCGATGACGGTGCGCAACGTCGTGCCCATGGGAATCTCCACCAGACCGGTATTGTTGATCTTGCCGCCCAGGGCAAACACTTTGGTTCCCTTGGACTTTTCCGTTCCCATAGAAGAAAACCATTCCGGACCGTTTAAAATGATCTGCGGAATATTCACCCATGTCTCCACGTTATTTAAGATGGTCGGACTTGCGAACAGACCCTTCACTGCCGGGAACGGCGGTCTCGGGCGCGGCTCGCCGCGGTTGCCCTCGATAGATGTCATCAGCGCTGTCTCCTCACCGCAGACGAAAGCGCCGGCGCCGAGGCGCAGCTCAATGTCAAAGTCAAACCCGCTGCCAAAGATATCTGTGCCCAGCAGGCCGTATTCTCTCGCCTGCCCGATGGCAATATTCAGTCGTTCCACCGCGATCGGATACTCCGCGCGGACATAGATGTAACCCTGGCTCGCGCCGATCGCATAACCCGCGATCGCCATAGCCTCCAGAACCACATGCGGGTCGCCCTCTAAAACAGAACGGTCCATGAATGCACCCGGGTCGCCCTCATCGGCGTTGCAACAGACATACTTCTGCACGTTTCCGCGGTTGCCGGATGCAAATTTCCACTTCAGGCCGGTGGGAAAACCTGCGCCGCCGCGGCCGCGGAGCCCGCTGTCTAAGATTGTCTGGATCACATCGTCCGGCGTCATCTCCGTGAGGACTCTGCCCAGAGCCTCATATCCTCCGGTACCGATATACTCGTCGATGCTCTCAGGGTTGATCACACCGCAGTTGCGCAGCGCGATTCTGTGCTGCTTCTTGTAAAATACGGTCTCATTCAGGGAGGAAATGCCGTCGTCCTTCTTCGCCTCATGGTAAACCAGGCGCTCCACCACTCTGCCTTTTAACAGATGCTCGGAAACAATCTCCTCCACATCCTCTACTTTCACCTTGGAATAAAAAATGCCGTCCGGATATACGATCATCACCGGACCCTCGGCGCAAAGGCCGTGGCAGCCGGTTCTGACGACAGAAACCTCATTTTCCAGATGATGCTTCCGGATCTCCTCATTTAATGTCTGAATGATCTGACTGCTTCCCGAAGAAGTACAGCCGGTACCACCGCAGACCAACACATGTGCTCGATACATATGTAAAATCCTCCTTACTTTCCTTCATCTGTATGAAGCAGATACTTATCTACCACTTTTCCGCCGATCAGATGCTGTTCCAATATCTCAACTGCTTTCTCTTCGTTTACCTTGACATAAGTAATCTTTTCCTTGCCGGGCTCAAATACTTCCACGATCGGCTCATACTGACAAAGGCCGATACATCCGGTCTGTGTCACGGTCACGTTGTCAATCTTCCGCTCCTGGACTTCATTGACCAGGCGGTTTAAAACCGGGCGGGCGCCGCTGGCAATTCCGCAGGTAGCCATGCCGACCACCACGCGGGTGCTGTCCGCATCCTGGGCGCGGAGACCAACCTGTCCCTGCATCCTCTCCCGGATTGCTTTTAACTCTTCCAATGATTTCATTTTACTCCTCCTATAACGGTTGCTTCGTTCTCTTCCAGAAATTGTTTTAATAACAGGGATACATCCGGAGTATCAAACGGAATGTCACCCAGAATCCCGCGCATTTCCCTGGTGTCCAGTTCAAAAGACCGGTCATTTACCACCCTTCGGTAGCAAAAGTCAATCTGCGGATTCATGGTGATCAGCGAGTGGATGGTGGCGTTCACGTCGCCCAGAGGCATACAGTCTATGTGATCCGTACAGAAAATCGCGGTCACCACGGTTCCCTTTCCCGGCTCAGACTGAATATGGAACATTCCCCCGGTACTCTCCGCCTCCTGTTTTAAAAAAGGGATTCCCAGCCCTACATTCCTCGTCTTCCTTGTGGTAAAAAACGGATCGATCACCGACGCAAGGGTGTCCTCCGACATCCCGCGTCCGTTATCCTCAATCTCCGTCTTTAACAAATGCCCCTCCGTGGTCTCATCTACGGTGATCTGGATCAGAGAAGCCTCCGCGACGATAGAATTCTGGGCGATATCCAGAATGTTTAACGATATCTCGGGCAGCATCAGTCGTACTTTGCCAGAATGCCGTCAATGTCATCCGGCGTCAGCCTTCCGTAGACGTCATCGTTGACCATCATGACCGGAGCCAGACCACAAGCGCCGATGCAGCGACAGGCATCCAGAGAAAACTTGCCATCCGGCGTACACTGGCCGCCCTCGATGCCGAGCTTCTCCTGCAGCTTACTGTAAATCTCGCCGGAGCCTTTGACATAACATGCAGTCCCCAGACAGACTGAAATCCTGTACTTTCCTTTCGGATACAGGTTGAACATGGAGTAAAAAGTTGCGACCCCATAAATTTTCTCCAACGGCACCTCCAGCTCGTCAGAGATCAGCTTCTGCACTTCATACGGCAGGTATCCGTAGATATCCTGCGCCTTCTGCATGATCGGCATCAGACACCCCTTTGTATCACGGAGCTGCGCGATCGTCTCCAGAAGCTGCGCCTTTTGTTCTTTGGTTCCGTTGAAAGGAACACGGCTTGCATTTTCCAAAACAATACCTCCTATACTTTATAGACCGAGTGCTGCCGGGATGGCAGTTACTATCCGTATTTATGATATCATCAGAATGTATAAATATCAACAAAAAGC
>JAJBTR010000091.1 GCA_020860745.1 Lachnospiraceae bacterium
GATTTTGTTCACTTATTTTCATTTTCTGATATTATAACACATGTAAACCCCCAATACATTATAATTTTTTGCTACCCCCATAGTAAAAAATACCTTCTCCTTGAAAAAGACAGCAGATTCATCTGCTGTCCTTTTTCTTTTTATCCCAACTCAGGAACTGCCGCAAAACAGGTTGTTTTGTGACAACTCAAAGGTTTTATTTTTCTATTGTTTCCATATATTCTTAAGAAGAGAACAGAAAAACAGAATTATTTATGAACAATCCGGAATTATGCAGAATTGCAATTTATTCCAATGATTACTATGATTTTATCATCGACTATACCAGTGAATACTCCCGCGAGGATGCGGCCTGTTTTCAAAAAGTCAGCGACCGATTTGACATTGCATACTACGAACAGACGGACACACCGGAGTTGAATCCGGAGAATTATCCCTATGCAATCATTCCGAAATGCTTTGCTCTGACTGACCAGACTGCACTGGAAGCCAGCGGCATCCTGCGCCTGCAGAACCCGTCAGGTCTGGATCTGTCGGGGGAAGGCGTGCTGGTCGGTTTTCTGGATACCGGTATCAACTATATGCACCCGGCTTTCCGGAATGCTGACGGAACGACCAGGATTGCCGCCATCTGGGATCAGACGGACGAGACGGGGACACCGCCGGAAGGTTTTTCCTACGGCGCGTATTATGGAAAAGAGGAAATCAATGCCGCGCTTCGGGCGGAAAATCCGTCGGAAGCGGTGCCATCTGCGGACGAAAACGGACACGGCACTTTCCTTGCCGGCGTCGCCTGCGGGAGTGCGGATGCCGCCATGGATTTTACCGGCGCCGCCCCGGAATCTGAGATTCTGATGGCGAAATGCAAAGAAGCAAAGCCATACCTGCGCGAGTATTATTTTGTGCCGGAAGGAGTTCTCTGTTACCAGGAAAACGATCTGATGCTCGCTCTGTCATGGCTGGTGCGCATGGCGGAGCGCCTGCAGAGGCCGCTGGTCATCTGCGTTGGAATGGGGAGCGCCATGGGCAATCATGCAGGGGAAGATGCCCTCTCTGTTCTGTGTGGCGAGATTGGCCGGCTACGGCTGCGGGGTGTGGTAACCTCCGCAGGAAATGAAGCGAACGCCAGGCATCACTACTGGAAATCCGGATTGTCGGAAAATCGTACGGACCAGGTTGAAATTTCTGTAGGAAACAATGTGACCGGGTTTTATATGGAGTGCTGGGCCGCTGTGCCGGAAATCTACCGGGTATCCGTATTATCCCCGACGGGGGAACGCTTTGCGGGAAGCAGCGGAATTGTCGGCAGGGATACCCATACGTTTCTTTTTGAAAAAACAACGGTAACCCTGGATTATATGGTAACAGGATCCGGTCTGGGAAGTCAGCTGGTTTATCTGCGTTTTCTTGCCCCTTACCCCGGTATCTGGACGGTAGAACTGACGCCGGTGCTGGCGATCGAGGGAAGTATTCACTGCTGGCTGCCGCTGACCGGATTGCTGCAGGGAGAAGTATTTTTCCTTCAATCTGATCCGGACACAACGATTCTTTCCCCGGGGATGTCTGCTGCAGCCATCAATACCGGAGCTTACCGGGCAGACAGCGGAGGGATTGATCCGGATTCCGGAAGAGGATATAGTATCCTGGGGGTGATCAAACCGGATATTCTTGCGCCGGGAGTAAATGTCTGCGGACCGGGATTGCGGACAGACTACACCAGGCGCAGCGGGAGCAGTGTCAGCGCCGCCGTCACAGCAGGCGGCTGTGCCCAGATTTTTCAGTGGGGAATCCTGCAGCAGGGACTGACTTATCTGAATTCGACAAATCTGTCGAATATTCTGATCCGGGGAGCAATCCGGAACGAGGACAGAACTTATCCCGACCGGGCATTTGGGTACGGATTGCTGGATGTGTACCAGGCATTGGGGATGCTGCGATTGTAAGTAAAAGCCCAACTGAAAAAAATGCGCCTGCCGATTCTGACAGACACATAAATACGATCATAATTCACAGATTCAGCAGGCGATCTCCCTCACCCGTCAATCGCTTCCAGATACATCTCCACCGGCACGTAATCTCCCCACGCCTTCGGAATCAGGATGCCGCCGTTCATCAGCGCATTTCCGGAATAGATGATGCCATCCTCCCGGAGGCGGTATTTTTTCTCCGGATCCAGTCCGCGCAGGTAAATCGGATAGCGAAGCATGTTCGGCTCCGTCCGGAAGATCATGCCCTGGACGAGCACTTTTTTCGCATCAGAGGAAACATACTCCCAGACCGCATACTGATCCTCGAAGGGATTGCTCAGCCGGTAATACTTCCCGTTGTGAATCAGCGGTCCGTATTCCTTAAACAGCCCGATCTGCTTTTTCACTTCCTCTTTCTCCTCCGGCAGCAGTTTATTCAGATCCAGCTCATAGCCAAAGGTACCGGCCATGGCGGTCACCCCTCTGGCTTTGATGGAAGTGGTCCGCCCGGTCTGGTGGTTCGGCACCGCGGATACATGGGAACCCATGGTGGAAATCGGATAAAAGAACGATGTCCCGTACTGAATCTGTGTCCGCTCAAAGGCGTCCGTATCATCGCTGCACCAGATCTGCGGGCAATAATATAAAACACCCGCATCAAACCGTCCGCCGCCGCCGCAGCATCCCTCAAAAAGCACATCGGGAAACGCCTGTGTCAGCCGCTCCAGCAGATCATAGAGCCCCAGAACAAAGCGATGCGGCATCTCTTTCTGCCGCCCGGAGGGCAAAAGCTCCGAATACCAGTCGCTGACACTCCGGTTAAAATCCCATTTTACATATCTGATATTGGCACAGTTCAAAATACGGCTCATCACATCAAAGAGATAATCCCACACATCGGGTCGGCTCATATCGAGCACCAGCTGATACCGCCCGCGCACAGGCTTCCGTCCCGGAATGCGGACTACCCACTCCGGGTGGGCGCGGTACAGATCGCTGTTTTCCGAGATCATCTCCGGCTCAAACCAGATGCCGAAATCCATTCCCAGATCATTCACCTTCGCCACCAGGCTTTCCAGGCCGCCGGGCAGCTTATCCCGGTTCACATACCAGTCGCCAAGGCCGGCGTCATCGTTGTCCCGCTGCCCGAACCAGCCGTCATCCATGACCAGCATGTCCACGCCCAGCTCCGCCGCTCCCCCGGCAATCTCCACCAGCTTTTCCTCGTTAAAGTCAAAATAGGTTGCTTCCCAGTTATTGATGAGCACCGGCCGCTCGGTCAGCTTATATTTGCCCCGGCACACATGCTCCCGGATCACCCGGTGAAACTGATGAGACAGCGTCTCGAAACCGGTGGCAGACAGGGAAAGGATTGCTTCCGGCGTATAAAACCGCTCTCCCGGATTCAGTTCCCAGCAGAACATATGAGTGTTGATGCCCATGACCAGACGGGTCTGGTTCAGCTGATCGTACTCAATCTGCGTCTGAAAACACCCGCTGTACATGAGCACGGCTCCGATGCAGGTGCCGCTGGTCTCCGTACACCCCTCCTTGCAGAGAAGTACCGTCGGGTTCTGGTGATGGCTGCTGATCCCGCGCTTGCTGGAGCTCTGCTGTACCCCGTGAAGGAGAGGGCGGCGCTCCGGCGTCCGCTCCTTCAGATGACGCCCGTGAAAGTGCACCCACTCCCACTTTCCGTAGGGGATATCCAGGCAGAGGCTGTGCGCCTTGTTCACCATCACAGTCTGGGAACCGTCGTTTACGATGACCGCGCTTCTGGTAATCACATCAAAATCCGGCAGGACACCGTACTTTAACACCACGCGGACATCGGAAACCACATCCTTTAAGGTAATTTCCAGCGTCTGCGCCTCATACTCCTCGGCATAGACCGCCGGAAGCCCGGGAATCGCATATTTTCCGTCTTCAATGCGGTATCCTTCATATCTCAGATCCAGCGCGGAGGCGCCGTTTTCATAGTGGACGCCCACCGCCGGAATCCGAAAATCTCCAACGCCTTCCGTGGCGTACTCTAAGGGCATCGTATCCTGGGAATAAGCCCGGTCCCGGTCCGCATCATAAATATTTCCGGAGAACCCGACATCCGGGTAATCCAGAAGATACTCCATGTCCTGACCGGTCTTCACACCATACCAGAGGTGTTTTAAAACGCCATAGTGATCCGCTTTCATCTGATACAGTGTATTTTTTGTCTCAAGATAAAATGTCTGTCCCTCAACCCTGACTGCCAATGCTCTTATCCTCCAGACCGGCCAGACCGCGCATCTCAATCAGCGGACCGCCCGTATTTTCTATGTAAGCTCTTGTAATCGTGACTTTTCCGATATTGTCATCCTTCGGAATCTCATACATGATATCCAGCATAAATTCCTCAATGATAGAACGGAGCGCACGGGCGCCCACCTTTTTCTCTTTCGCCTTTTTCGCGATGGCACGAAGCGCATCCTCCTCAAACTCCAGCTGCACCTCATCCATCGCAAGCAGCTTCTGATACTGCTTAATAATGGCATTCTTCGGCTCGCTTAAGATCTGCACCAGCATATCCTCCGTCAGCGCATTCAGGGAAAACAGGATAGGCAGACGGCCGATAAACTCCGGAATCATGCCGAATTTCCGGACATCCTCCGTGGTAACATGAGTCAGAATATTCTCATCCTCATCATATTTATCCTTCAAATCCGCCCGGAATCCGATCGCCGCATGCTCATTCAGCCGCTCTTTGATGATCTCATCCAGTCCAGGGAAAGCGCCGCCGCAGATAAACAAAATGTTGGACGTGTCGATCGTCGTCATCGGCACCATCGCGTTTTTATTCGTCGCTCCTACCGGCACCTCCACCTCGGAGCCCTCCAGAAGCCGCAGCATACCCTGCTGCACGGATTCTCCGCTGACATCGCGCTGGGTAGCATTCTTCTTCTTTGCCAGCTTATCAATCTCATCGATAAAGACAATGCCGTGCTCCGCCCGCTCCACATCGTTGTCCGCCGCAGTCAGCAGCTTGGAAAGCACACTCTCGATATCATCGCCGATATAGCCCGCCTCCGTGAGAGAAGTGGCGTCGGTGATCGCCAGAGGCACATTCAGAAGCCGTGCCAGCGTCTTCACCAGGTAAGTCTTGCCGCAGCCGGTCGGACCGACCATCAGCATATTGGACTTCTCGATCTCAACCCCGTCGTCCACCAGGTTTGTCTTCGACGCCACGCGCTTGTAGTGGTTATACACGGCGACAGACATGACCTTCTTCGCGTGCTCCTGTCCCACCACATACTCATCCAGGCTTGCCTTGATCTTGTGCGGTGCCGGGATATTCTTAATGTCCAGAACCGCCTCCGGCTTCTTTTCCGGCTTCTTCTGCTTTGCTCTCACTTTCGGCTGATGTCCGAAGAGACCCTGCAGGTCAGACATGTTGACAAAGCTGATGTTCGGGATGCGGTTGAAGCCGCCGTTACTGCGATTAGCGCCATTACTTCCATTGGCATCACCGCCGTTGGCATTCCGATTGCCGCCATTTCCGTTGTTACCGTTACTGCCATCGGCACCGTTGCTTCCAATGCCGGAACCTGCACCGGTGCTGCCGTCATTTCCGCCGCCGGTACCGCTGTTTCCGCCATTACTGTTCCCCGCACCGGGATTACCGGCTGTTCCGTTGTTGCCGCTGCCCGCACCGTTAACGGTTCCGTTCCCGCCGTTTCCGCCAAAGTTCGGAAAAAAATTGCCGAGGTCAATATCAATCCCGGACAATCCCGGAAAGCCCATATTTGCCATGCTGTCGAAAGTCTTCTGCATACAATCCCGGCAGATATTCATATTGGTCGGCACATGAATCAGACGCCCGCACCGGCTCGCCGGACGATGGCAGAGGGAACAGTATTCTTCAAAATGATCTCTGTCATCTGCAGCATCCGTTGCCAAGGAAGAATTCTCATTCACATTGCTGCCGTCTGCTTCCAAAACGTCTGCGCCATCTTCGTTTACTTCTCGGAAATCCTGATCGTCAATCATAGTGTTCTCCATCTTTTGTAATTATGATCAATTTCAACTCACATAAAATTACTTTCCTGATATCTTATAATCGTGCTAAGTATATCATAGGAAAAACCGCTTTGTCACTTGTTCAATTATTA
>JAJBTR010000054.1 GCA_020860745.1 Lachnospiraceae bacterium
GAGTTCACGGTTTTCGTAAAAGAATGAACACTGCCGGAGGAAGAAAAGTATTGGCCGCCAGAAGAGCAAAGGGAAGAAAAAAAATAACAGCTTAGGCTGAAATGAAATGATTAGGCCACATTTATTTGTGGTCTTTTATTTTTCCTGTTGTCCCAGACAGAATATCGGGGTTTTTAGTATGCAGTTTTCAGAATCGTTGAAAAAGACGAGGGACTTTCAGCATGTTTACAGGCAGGGAAAGTCCCGGGCAAACAGATTACTGGTGATGTACGTGCTGAAGAACGATACAGAGAAAAACCGGTTTGGTATTTCAGTCAGTAAAAAAGTTGGCAACAGTGTGGTGAGACACCACATTACCAGATTATTGAGAGAAAGTTACAGGCTGCACGAAGAGATGTTTCATAGTGGTTGGGACATCGTAGTCATCGCAAGGGCAGGCGCCAGGGAAGCATCATATCAGGAAATAGAATCCGCATTGCTGCACTTGGGAAATCTTCAACATATTATCATAAATTCCGGTGAATCTGCATAGTTGCATGATTATGTATGATTGATGATGGAAGAGTGGAATCGTTATTACAAGATTAACCAGGAAAAGAAGATGGAATCAGATTGAAAAAATTATTGATTTTTCTTATTAAATTTTACCGTAAATATATTTCTCCGACGCGGACATGCAAGTGTCCTTACTATCCTACCTGCTCGACTTACGGGCTGCAGGCGGTGGAAAAGTATGGAGCTTTGAAAGGCGGAGCTCTTGCTGCATGGAGGATACTTCGGTGTAATCCTTTTTCAAAAGGAGGATACGATCCGGTTCCGTAATGTATTCTCAATAGATGTTGTATTTTAAGAGAATATATCGTAGAAAT
The DNA here is from genome assembly GCA_020860745.1 of Lachnospiraceae bacterium. GTDB lineage: Bacteria > Bacillota > Clostridia > Lachnospirales > Lachnospiraceae > Eubacterium_I. The sequence continues at coordinate 870 of JAJBTR010000054.1, forward strand.
TCAGGAGGAAAAAAATGGATTCCTTATTTCTTTTAACACAGAACAGTAACGCCATTATGGGTCCGATTGCAAAAGGGCTTGGTCTGATCATGAATGGCATTTATGTCATTCTGGATGATTTTTTTAATATTCAGAATATTGCACTGACGATTATCATTTTTACCCTGGTGGTGTATCTTTGCATGATGCCGCTTACATATAAGCAGCAGAAGTTTTCAAAAATGTCCCAGGTGATGAATCCTGAGATTCAGGCAATCCAGAAAAAGTATAAAGGAAGAAAAGATCAGGCGTCTGTCCAGGCAATGAATGAGGAGACGCAGGCTGTCTATGCAAAATACGGCGTCAGTCCATCGGGAAGCTGTGTATTTATGGTGATTCAGCTTCTGATTCTATTCCCTTTGTACCGTGTCATTTACAATGTACCGGCTTATGTTACGCGGGTAAAAGAGTCGTTTGCCGACGTAGTGAACGGTATTATGGGTACCAGCGGTTATCAGGATATAATGACAGATTTTTATTCCACGATTTCCGCAAATAACTCTGTGATGAAAAATGTTAGCCTGAATTTTGACGGCACAACGACAGAAGCATACGATTCCATCATTGATGTTCTCTATAAATGTACCTCCGGCAACTGGAGTCTGCTGGCGGAGAAGTTCAGCGGTATTTCCGATATTGTTACGTCGACACAGTCAACGGTAGAGCATTTCAATAATTTTCTGGGCGCCAGTATCGTATATTCTCCGAGAACACTGATTTCCACCGGTTTTCAGGAGGGACAGTATTTTCTGATTTTCATTGCGATTCTGATTCCGGCTATTTCCGCTGGTTCACAGTTCTTAAGCATGAAGCTGGTACCTCAGCAGCAGAACAACGGCGGACAGCAGGAAGCCATGGCATCCCAGATGAAGATGATGAATTATTTCATGCCGATTTACTCCCTGTTTATCGTATTTTTCCTTCCGGTCGGTGTCGGCATCTACTGGATTGCCGGTGCGGTAATCCGTGTACTTCAGCAGATTTTCTTCAACAGACATTTTGACCGCATGGATCTGGCGGAGGTAGTGAAGAAAAATCAGAAAAAAGCGGAGGCTAAGGCAAAAGTCAGGGCGGAGAAAAAAGGTGTTTCCGGTCAGACAATTTCCAATGCGGCCAGTATCAACACCAGACAGATTGACGCAAAGAAACGCAAGACGATGGCAGAAAAAGCTTCCTCTGCTTCCAAAGCTTCTTACAGTGATGGAGCGCAGAAAAAATATAAAGAGGGAAGTATGGCAGCCCGTGCAAACAAGGTGAGAGAGTATAATGAAAAAAATTCAAGATAGGAGGTATATTGTAGTATGGATTTCATAGAAGTGACAGCGAAAACGGTAGACGACGCTATTACAGACGCCCTGGTTAAGCTCGGCGTGACCAGTGATCAGATTGAATATGAAGTGATTGAAAAGGGAAGTGCCGGATTTTTAGGATTTAACAGCAAGCCCGCTATCATCAAAGCCTGGAAAAAATATACCTCGGAAGATTATATCCGCGAATTTTTAGAAAAAGTGTTTGATGCGATGGATATGAAAGTGGAGATTATCATTACCGCTTCAGAGGAAGAAGAGAATGTGTTCGATGTAGAACTTAAGGGTGATGATATGGGTGTTCTGATCGGAAAGAGAGGACAGACGCTTGATTCTCTCCAGTATCTGACCAATCTTGCAATCAATAAGAATCTGGATACTTATATTAAGGTGAAGCTTGATACGGAAGATTACCGCAAACGGAGACAGGAGACGTTGGAAAATCTGGCAAAAAATATTGCTTATAAAGTAAAGAAGACCAGAAAACCGGTGGCTTTAGAGCCGATGAACCCATTTGAGAGAAGAGTTATTCATTCCGCACTGCAGAATGACCGCTATGTGACGACTCACAGTGAAGGTGAAAATCCTTACCGCCATGTGGTAGTTACGCCGAAGAAGGATGAAAGGTATAACAAGGATTCCCGTTATCACAAAGATTCCCGTTATCGCAAAGATTCCCGGTATGGAAAGAAACAGGATGCAGAAGAATAAAATCTTTAAAAAGTTCCGGGAAACCGGAACTTTTTCAGTCGGTCATAAAGTACATCGTAAGTCAGATTTGCTGTAAAAGGTAATTTATTGTAATGATTCAGGAGGAACGCGTATGCAGACAGATACGATTGCCGCAATTGCGACAGCGATGTCAAATTCCGGTATCGGCATTATACGGATCAGCGGTGAGGAAGCGCTGACGGTTGCCGATCGGATGTTTACGCCAAAACAGGGAGATAAAAAAGTCTCTGAGATGAATTCTCATACAATTCATTATGGATATATCCGAGATGGAGAAGAAATCATAGACGAAGTTTTACTTTTGGTTATGAGAGCGCCCCGGACCTATACGAGGGAGGATGTAGTTGAAGTCGATTGTCACGGCGGAATCCTGGTGATGAAACGGATTCTGGAGACTGCTTTTCACTGCGGTGCGCGTCCGGCCGAACCGGGAGAGTTTACGAAACGCGCTTTTTTAAACGGGAGAATTGATTTATCACAGGCGGAGTCTGTGATTGATGTCATTAACGCAAAAAATGATCTGGCTTTGAAAAGTTCGGTAAGCCAGCTTCGCGGCTCGGTATCAGAAAAAATTAGTGAAATTCGTGAGAGTATTCTTCATGAACTTGCGTTTATTGAGTCTGCATTGGATGATCCGGAACATTATACCCTGGAGGGGTATTATGAATGGCTGAGTGAAACAATAGGGAAAGAGCTTGAGAAAGTCCATAAACTTTTGGTTTCCGCGGATAACGGAAAAATGGTGAAAGAAGGAATTCGTACGGTAATCGTAGGAAAGCCCAATGCCGGGAAATCTTCTCTTTTAAATGTATTGGTAGGGGAAGACCGCGCTATTGTAACTGAGGTGGCCGGCACAACCAGGGATATCCTGGAGGAACAGATACAGATTGGAGGAGTCGGCCTGCAGGTGATCGATACCGCCGGTATCCGTGATACGGAAGATATTGTGGAAAGAATCGGTGTTTCACGCTCAAAGGAATTCATTTCAAAAGCAGATTTTGTTATCTATGTAGTAGATTCTTCTACGGAAATGGATGAAAATGACCGCATGACCATTGATTCTATCCGCGGAAAAAAAACAATTGTTCTTTTAAATAAATCTGATCTTGAGACAAAAACAACAGAAAAAAATATTCGAATATATCTGGATGCTCCGGTGATTCCAGTGTCTGCAAAGGAAAGACGGGGAATTGAAGACCTGGAAAAGCTGATAACGGATATGTTTTTTAACGGAGCTATTTCTTTTAATGATGAAGTTTATATTACCAATGCAAGGCAAAAGCAGGCGCTGGTCGAGGCAGAGGAAAGTCTGAAAATGGTACTACACAGTATGGAAGATGGAATGCCGGAGGATTTTCTGACAATTGATATGATGAGTGCCTATGAGGAATTGGGAAAAGTGATCGGAGAATCCGCAGGGGAGGATCTGGTGAATAAAATTTTCTCAGAATTCTGTATGGGAAAGTGATGGGAAGAAAAGAATATGGCGAGATTGAGAGAAAATTATGATATCTGTGTGGTTGGCGCCGGGCATGCGGGCTGTGAGGCTGCGCTTGCCTGTGCCCGGCTGGGTCTTGATACTATTTTATTTACCATTAGTATTGAGAGTGTGGCTATGATGCCCTGCAATCCTAACATTGGCGGAAGTTCAAAAGGGCATCTGGTTCGGGAGATTGACGCCCTTGGCGGTGAGATGGGTGTTAATATTGATCATACGTTTATTCAGTCAAAGATGCTGAATAAGTCAAAAGGTCCTGCTGTTCATTCTCTCCGTGCGCAGGCGGATAAGATAGAATATACCATGCGGATGAGGGAGGTTCTGCAAAATACCGACCATCTCACGCTTCGCCAGGCAGAGGTTTCGGAGCTTATTGTAGTAAATCATGAGATACGTGGTGTCCGCACATTTTCCGGAGCGGAGTATTATTCCCGAGCCGTTGTGCTCTGTACCGGCACTTATCTTAAAGCGAGATGCCTGTATGGCGATGTGATTAATTATACCGGGCCGAATGGTCTGCAGGCTGCTAATCATCTGACGGATTCTCTGATTAAAAACGGTGTAGAAATGTACCGCTATAAAACGGGAACTCCGGCGCGAATTGACTGCCGATCCATTGATTTTTCTAAAATGCAGGAACAGTTTGGTGATGACAGAGTCATTCCCTTTTCTTTTACTACGGATCCGGATAGTGTACAGATTGATCAGGCAAGCTGCTGGCTGACTTATACCAATGAAAAAACGCATGATATAATCCGGGCAAATCTGGATCGGTCTCCCCTTTTTTCCGGAACAATTGAGGGAACAGGACCCCGTTACTGCCCGTCAATCGAGGATAAAGTGGTAAAATTTTCAGATAAAGACCGTCATCAGCTGTTTATTGAACCGGAGGGTAATCACACCAGTGAAATGTATATCAGCGGAATGTCAAGTTCTCTTCCGGAGGATGTACAATATGACATGATCCATACTGTTCCCGGTCTGGAGCATTCGGTCATTGTACGGAATGCCTATGCGATTGAGTACGATTGTATTAACCCGCAGCAGTTGTATCCGTCGCTCGAATTCAAAGCGATATCCGGTTTGTTCAGCGGCGGTCAGTTTAACGGAAGCTCCGGGTATGAGGAAGCGGCGGCACAGGGACTGATTGCCGGAATCAATGCAGCCAGAAAAGTGCAGGGGAAGGATCCTCTGATTCTGGACCGTTCCGAGGCTTATATCGGAGTTCTCATTGATGATCTTGTGACAAAGGAAAATCATGAGCCATATCGGATGATGACTTCCAGGGCAGAGTACCGTCTTCTTCTCCGGCAGGATAATGTTGATCTGCGCCTGACAAAAAAGGGATATGAGGTCGGATTGATTTCAAAGGAGCGCTATGACTCGGTAAGAGAGAAAGAAAAGCTGATTCAGAAAGAGCTAAAAAGGGTCAGTAAAATCAATATAGGCGCCACGCAGAAGGTACAGGATTTATTGGAACTATATGGAAGTCAGACACTGAATAGTGGAATAAAATTATCGGAATTGATCCGGCGTCCGGAGCTTAATTACGATTTACTTGCTCCTGTCGATTCTGAGAGACCTGATCTTCCGGATGATGTGCGGGAACAGGTTAATATCAATATTAAATAT
>JAJBTR010000424.1 GCA_020860745.1 Lachnospiraceae bacterium
ATTTCACTGAAAACTCATCCATTTCTTCTGCCATCCAATGATTTCTGCAGGTATAGAATCCCTCCATTTACAGATAATAGTATCATTGACAAAAACAAACTTGCAAACGGAGGAAAGAGATATATGAAAGCTACAGGAATTGTCCGACGCATTGACGACCTCGGCCGCGTCGTCATCCCGAAAGAGATCCGCCGCACTTTGAGGATAAGGGAAGGGGACCCGCTGGAAATTTTTACCGACCGGGAAGGTAAAATCATTTTCAAAAAATACTCTCCCATCGGCGAGCTTTCCGCTTTTGCCGGACAATATGTAGAATGCCTGGCACAAACCACCGGATGCCTGGCCTGCGTCAGCGATCGGGACCATATCATCGCAGCAGCCGGGCATCACAAAAAAGAATACGACGGGAAACCAATCAGCCGCCAGCTGGAAATTATGATTGAACACCGCGCCCAACAGATATCCGACAAAGACGAATCCGCCTTTATCCGGCTGATCACCGATGACAGCCTGGACTACCGGACGCAGGCGATCTGCACCATCATCAGCGAGGGGGACGCCATCGGCTCCGTCATCCTGTGCAGTCGGGAGGAAAAAGAAAAATCCGGCGATATCTGTCAGAAGCTGGTGCAGACTGCCGCCGGTTTCCTGGGAAAACAGATGGAACAGTAAGACCATTATCGCCGAGACCAACGATAATACCATCATCAGTCATTCAGACTCAAACAACGCCGCAAATAAACGAATCACGAAAAAATGGAATCAGGACAAGCATTCTTTTCCTATCCTGATTCCATTCTATTGCTAATCCTGAATGTTAGCTTGGCGATTCATTGTGCTGGTGTGTCGTTTCCTGCTAGATATTCCGCATCAGATTTACCATCTCGATGGCAGAGCAGGCGACGTCATAGCCTTTATTTCCCGCCTTGGTTCCGGCACGCTCGATGGCCTGCTCGATATTGTCGGTGGTAACCACGCCGAAAAGTGTGGGGACGCCGGTCTGTAAACCGACCGTGGCGATTCCCTTGGATGTCTCCGCGCAGACCAGATCGTAGTGGCTGGTGGAGCCCTTGATCACCGCACCCAGACAGAGGATGGCGTCATATTTTCCGGATTCCGCCATTTTCTTTGCGATGATCGGCAGCTCGAACGCGCCGGGCACCCAGGCCAGGTCGATGTCATCGTCGTTGACGCCGTGACGAAGGCAGGCATCCTGCGCACCGCCGACCAGCCTGGAGACAATGAACTCATTAAAACGTGCGGCTACGATGCCGATTTTCATACTTTTTGCTACAACATTTCCCTCTAAAACTCTCATGATTGTTTTCCTTTCTCTCTATCTGTTAGGTGTATTGGTGTGCTTTCTGGCTAATTCTTTTTCCGCTGTGTTTTTATGCAACTTTCATCTGCTATTTTGTATAGCGTAATTTTTTGTCTTGAATCATTACTATTTTCCCAGGAATTAAATGTTCAACTGTTAACCCTTTTTAACAATTCTCTCTATTCAGATAGTTTCTAATGAAATCCTACTCATAATCTGTCATATGCGCCATCCGCTCCTGCTTGGTCTTCAGGTAAAAATAATCAAATTTCTGCGCTTCGATTTGAATGGGCACCCGCTCCTCAATCGTGATGCCATAGCCGGACAATCCCGTGATTTTTTTCGGATTGTTGGTCAGCAGGCGAAGCCGCTTTGCGCCAAGATCGGCGAGAATCTGAGCACCGATGCCGTATTCCCGCAGGTCAGCCGGAAAGCCCAGGCGGATATTAGCGTCAACGGTGTCGTAGCCCTGTTCCTGAAGCTCGTAGGCTTTCAGTTTGTTGATCAGACCGATGCCGCGGCCCTCCTGACGCAGATAGAGAAGGACTCCTTTGCCCTCTTTTGCGATTGCCTTCATGGCAGCATCCAGCTGCTCGCCGCAGTCACAGCGGGCGGAGCCGAATACATCGCCAGTCAGACACTCGGAGTGCACACGGCAGAGCACCGGCTCGTCTTCCGAGATTTCTCCCATCACCAGAGCCACATGCCCGTCGCCGTTTATGGTGTTTTCATAACCATAAATCTTAAACTCACCGTATTTTGTAGGAAGCTTTGCCTCCGCCTGCCGTTTGACCAGGCCTTCATTGCGCATCCGGTATTTGATCAGATCCGGAATGGTGATGACCGTCAGATCCAGGCGCCCGGCGAATTCCAGGAGTTCCGTGGTCCGCATCATGGTGCCGTCTTCCCGCATAATCTCACAGCAGAGTCCGCAGGGTTTTAACCCGGCGAGACGGCAGAGATCGGTGGTTGCCTCCGTGTGGCCGTCGCGCACCAGAACGCCGCCCTCTCTGGAGCGGAGCGGGAACATATGGCCGGGACGCCGGAAGTCAGCCGGCTTTGTGCCCTCCTCCACGGTCTTCATGGCGGTAATAGAGCGCTCCGCCGCGGAAATACCGGTGGTGGTGTCCACATGATCGATGGAAACCGTAAATGCAGTGCAGTGGTTATCCGTGTTGTTGGTCACCATCGGTTCCAGGCCAAGCTGATCGCAGATCGCGCCGTCCATGGGCATACAGATCAGTCCCTTTGCCTCGCTGGCCATCAGATTTACATTTGCCTGGGTGGCGAATTCTGCCGCGCAGATTAAGTCGCCCTCATTTTCTCTTTCCGGGTCATCGATTGCCAGTATGACCTTACCGTTTCTGATGTCCTCCAAAGCCTGTTCTATGGTTCCTATTTCCTTTGCCATTTTTCTATACCTCCGTATGTTTTTAAAATCCGCATTTATGCAAAAATTCCTCTGTGATACCGCTGTTTTCCTCATCTGAGATCCGGCTTACCGTATTGTCTGCAACAGGGTAAGTCAGCAGCTTTTCCACATATTTTCCGATAATATCACATTCCAGATTGACAATATCGCCGACACGCCGGTCATGCAGCGCGGTCACCTGCTGTGTGTGCGGAATGATGGATACCTTAAAGCAGCGCTCGTCCACGTAAGCTACGGTCAGGCTGATGCCATCGATCGTGATGGAGCCCTTTTCCACAATATAGCGCAAAATGGACGAAGATGCTTCTACTGTATACCAGACCGCGTTATCCTCCCGCTCAATGGAACGAATCGTGCCGGTGCCGTCAATGTGCCCGGAGACAATATGTCCGCCGAACCGGCCATTCGCCGGCATGGCGCGCTCCAGGTTGACTTTTGACCCGGAGGAAAGCTGACCCAGGGAGCTGCGGTTCATAGTCTCCGCCATCACATCTGCTGTGTAATAGCTGCCGCCCAGGTCGGTAACGGTCAGGCAGACGCCGTTGACCGCAATACTGTCCCCCACTTTGGAATTTTCTAAAACGGTGCGGCACCCGATAGTCAGCACACAGGACTTCTGCCCGCGGCGGATGCTCTGGATGGTGCCGACTTCCTCAATTAAACCGGTGAACATGGTGTTTCCAACTCCTTTTCGTTATAAATGATTGCCACTATTCACAGCACTTCACAGGCTTGATTTAAGTTCGAACTTATGCACAGCTGAGGCATAAACGCAGCCTCTTACGTGCCACACAAGGTGAATTTCCGCACCGCGGCAAGAGAGGGTGACTGGGCCACGACAAGTCTGTGCTTATGTCTCAATCTGCTGTGAATAGCAACATGTTAAGCTGCATATTCCGGATATCCGCTGATGCAGATATCTTCCCCAAAAGTCTGTATTTTCATGTCATGCAGTTTTACCGCCTCCGACATGCGGTCTGCTCCCATCCCTGAGACAGGCGTCGGGGCATCCATGCCGCCGATGATCTTGCCTGAAATGTAGGCGTATACCTTATTGGCAATGCCCTCCTGCAGGGCGGAGGAATTCAGCGTGCCGCCTCCCTCCAGAAGGATACTGTCAATCCCCCGGGAGCCGAGGATGTTCATCAGCTCTTTTAAATTTACTCCGTGGGAGCCGCTGGTGGGGATGATCTGCACACCGGCCTCCTCGAGCAAAGCTGCTTTTTCCTGCCCTTTCGCGGATTTCTGCGCAGAGTGGGAGCAGGCGATGATCGTTGGGATGTCGTGCGCCGTGCGGACAAGCTGACTGTTTACCGGTGTCCGAAGACTGCTGTCGCAGATGATACGGACAGGATCCGCGTTCTCAGCAATCCTGCAGTTCAGCATGGGATCGTCCGCGAGAACCGTACCCAGACCGACCATAATGCCCATGCAGCGCTTGCGTAGTTCGTGGACATGGGCGCGGGAAGCCTCTCCCGTAACCCATTTGGAATCGCCGGTAGCGCAGGCGATTTTTCCGTCTAAGGACATGGCGTATTTCATGATCACGAAAGGCTGCCTGGTCTCTATAAAGTGATAAAACACTTCATTTAATTTCCGGCACTCCGTTTCCAGAATGCCGGTCTCCACTTCGATGCCCGCATCCCTGAGAATCTGTACGCCCTTTCCGGCGACAAGCGGATTGGAATCCATACTGCCGACAAAAACCCGGGCGATCTTTTTTTCTATAATAATCTCCGTGCACGGCGGCGTTTTCCCATAGTGACAACAGGGTTCAAGCGTCACGTACAGATCAGCGCCCGCGGTATCCTCTGTACATCGCGTCAGCGCGTTGCGCTCAGCGTGGAATTCACCGTATTTTTCGTGGTATCCCTCACTGATAATCTGTCCGTCTTTTACAACGACGCAGCCCACCATGGGGTTGGGATTGGTGTAACCGGCGCCCTGTGCAGCCAGCTCCAGAGCCCGGCGCATATAACCTTCTTTGGTCATGATCCGGCACTTCCTTTCTTTTAATTCAAAGAAAAACCCTGAGAGTTCTCTCAGGGCCGTTGGTATCAAAATAAGCTATCCGCATAGCAAAACTTTTCTTCCATCCAGACTCTGGAAATATCCACGATTTGAATTTTCTAAATCGTGAGCATCCATCACTGTCGGCTTTGGAATGTCCCATCTGGGAGTCACCAAATCAACGCTCTCGCGCTCGCGGGCTGTACCGCCGGTCGGGAATTGCACCCTGCCCTGAAGAGTTTTCATTTGACTGTTATGATAACACATGCCTCTGCGGAATACAAGAGACATGGAAAAATTTGATTATAAAAATAATCGAGCAGCTAATTTTCGAGCCGGAATCTAAACAATTACAGTATTTTCCTGCAATTATTTTTCACTCATTCCGCACAGCTTTCTCACAACCTCGCCTGCTGACGACACCACCGCCTCCGCCATTGCAGCCACCTCCGGAGACGGATACACCAAATCCGGAATGCAGATCACCGGAATTCCCGCCGCAAAAGCGGCCCGGACACCATTTTCAGAATCCTCCAGCACAAAAGCATCCTCCGGTCTCACCACCGCTTTTTTGCAGGCGGCAAGGAAAATATCCGGCTCCGGTTTGGAACGGATCACTTCTTCCCCTCCGATCACAAAGGAAAAACAGTCATCCAGATCTGCCAGCTGCAGATATTTTTCCACATAATCATGCCGGGTAGAGGAGGCCACACAGCAGGGAATTTCCCGTTCCCGCAGCCAGTACAGCAATTCTCGAATGCCGGGTTTCACATCGGGACCATGCTCCTCCAGACAGGTGTTGACCATAGCTCTCGTTTTCCGGCTGATCTCATCCGCCGGATATTCCGAGCCGTATAGTTCCGCCAGCTTCTCCCGGAGCTGATTTCCGGACAGACCGATGGTCTGCACATAATCCTCCTGTCTGGCCGGGTAACCGTACTCTGTCAGGATCTTATTCTTCCTGTTCATAAACAGGCGCTCTGTATCAAAGAGGAGCCCGTCCATGTCAAAAATCATCAGTTCCGGTAGCTTTCTCATATGTCCTCTTGTCATCCTTATCATTTCATATATGTCAACAATTTCTGACATCAGGCCCTAAATTTTATACCGGCCTGTCAGAAGCAGACTTATCAACCATTCAGCACCTCTGCACCAATAAAAAAGTGTCGCTCTGCGACACTTCGCGCGCGAGCGGTTGCGCAGCAAAAACTTCCAATCCGCGAGCTGTGCATCCTCACGGAGTGTTTTTTATCATAGGAAAGCTGATACTTTAACGCTTTACAACAACAAGGTATTTCCTATGATATAAAAAA
>JAJBTR010000131.1 GCA_020860745.1 Lachnospiraceae bacterium
TTAAGATGTCAACGGCTTCAAAATCAAGAAAGAGTCTGGCGGTTCTTCAGAAAATGAAGGACAATGGGGAAAAGATTGTACAGATGTGTCCCGCGGAACTGGGTCCGGTTTTTGGACTAGCTGCTGAGATGGTGGGATGTGATATCTTACGTACCCCTTCTTTGTTGAGCCTGCGGAGCGGCAATTCTCTGGAAGAGGAGTTAACATGCGGCTCTCTGACCATTAAGAAGTATCGCGAGTACACTAAAGTAATTCACATCAATTATTACATGCCTACCGCCTGCTATGCAGACAAGTCGCTGGCAGTCAGATGGGGAGCAAACTGGGTATTTTACGGAGCAGATTCCATGCTGCCAATGGGTATTACCAATGATATGCTAAAATTCATGTCGGATAACTATGTACCTACTTATGGGCATATCGGTGCAATTTCCGGATGGCAGACCAATGCGACCGGATACAAGAGAGTGGGTAAGACCGCAGAAGATGCATTCCGGATTTTCAAATGGGGTTATGAGTACCAGGAGAACGGCATGGGCGGCATGACGATTGAGCTTACCCCGATGGAGGTTTCCCAGGCAATTGCGGAGAAATTAAGAGTCCCTGTAGTATCCATTGCCGGCGGCGCGCCCTGCGACGGGTCAGAGATGGTGGATATGGATACTTTTGGTATGATGCCAAAACCGGCGTCCCATTCCGTTACCTATGCGGAATTGCTTCCGTTCCTGTGTGAAGCATATATGGGATGGCTTACCGACGTAAAGACAGGAGAGTATCCGAAGGATAATCATGGTTATCACATGGATCCGGAGGAGCTGGAGAAGTTTAAAGATATGATGGAGAAATTTTAAATAGGGGGGATATACTTTTATGGCAATTAATTCAAACAGTAAATTGAGAGATGTTATTGCGGACGAGCGGGCCGTAGCGATTATTGATGAATATGTTCCCGGTTTTATGGAGCAGACAGCAGCGATGGGACCCTGTATGGGAATGAAGTTTAGTATGCTGATCAAATTCCCGCAGGCAGGGATTGCACCGGATGCGCAGAAGCAGTTAGCGGAGAAGTTGGATGCACTTGATGCATAAAGAGTGAGGTGGAAAGGCGCAGCGGTATGTCTGCGTCTTTTCATTTCTATTATAGGAAATTTTGCTGAGGGTCTGCCTGGCGGGTACAATCGCTTGCGCGCGAGGCGATGCAAACAATACGGTAATTTGTAGAGAAAGAAGAGGAGGAATACAATAATGAGTGGGCGTATGACAGGAAAAACGGCTGTTGTAACCGGAGCGGGATCCGGAATGGGGAAAGCAATCGCACTGGATTTCTTAAAGGAAGGGGCAAAGGTCGTTGGATTTGATATCATACCAACCAGGCTGGAAGAGCTGAAGCAGGAAGCTTCGGACATTGGTCTGGGAGAAAATGTTGTGACGATGACCGGGGATATCCGGAATCAGGAGGATTGTGAAGGCGCTGTTAAGCTGTGTGTGGATACGTTTGGCAGTATGAATGTGCTGTCCCATAATGCGGGGGTCAGTGACAGTATGTATCTGACCGCGGATATCCCGGATGAAGAATGGGATCGGGTTATTGGGATCAATCTGACGGGATCCATGAAGATTACCAGGGCGGCTTTGAAGTATTTTAAGGCGAAGGCGGATGAGAACGATGGGGAGTATCAGGCGTCGATCGTCATGATTACATCCAATGCGGCGTTTGAGTCGGCTACGGGAGGTCCTTCTTATTGCGCCTCCAAAGCAGGTGCGAATGCATTGATGAAGGCGATTGCGTTTGAGTATTACCGGTATGGGATTCGCTGCAATTCCATCTGCCCGGGCCCCGTGCTTACCAATATTTCGACCGGTACTGATGATTTTGATAAAGAGGGCACGAAAATCCATCTGCAGACAGGATACAATGCTGCGTCGTGGCAGTGGACGGGCGGTATCATAGGGATGCCGGAGGAGATTTCTCCGTTGGCGGTTTACCTGGCCAGCGATGAATCTAAATTTATGAATGGAAATTCCTGTGTGATAGACAGTGGTGTGTGTCTGTCACGATAAATGATTTTGAGATAAGAGGTAAGTAATCTCTGATTTTTGTAATCGAAGTGATACGATGTTGCAGATTGTGAGGAGAAAAGAATCCGGTTCCCTGGGAGGAATCGGATTCTTCTTGCAGGTGCGCCTGGCGGCGCACGTTCGGATGTTTTTTATTACTTTATCAGAAGCACAGCCATCCGCCATTAACCGGAAGAATCTGTCCGTTTACGTAGCTTGCCTCGTCACTTATGAGGAACAGGGCTGCTTCCGCTACCTCTGAGGCGTTCCCCAGACGGGTCATTGCGGGTGTGTACAGTCCTGTTTTGGAAGAGCCGAATTCATCTGCTGTCGGCATATTGAAAAAGATGTCGGTAATCACACCGCCCGGCGCGATCGCATTGACGCGAATGCCATCCGCCTGATACATAAAAGCCGTGTGTTTCGTGACGGCTTCCACCGCAGCCTTGGATGAGCAGTATACCACACCGGCACATGCGTGCTGTGCTCCGATGGATGTGATGTTGAGGATATTTCCCCTGCCTTTTTCCTCATCGCAATCCTGTGTAAGCAGCTGTTTTACGGCTGCCCGCATGCTGTACAATACGCCAAAGGTATTGAGATTATAGATTTTTTCCAGATATTCGTCTTTAAAATCGCCTACCGCAGTCGTATCGTCCATGATTCCGGCATTGTTTACCAGGCTGTCCAGCCGTCCATATTTTCCGACAGCCGTTGTAATCATTTTCTCGCATACGTCTTTCTGGGAGCAATCTCCGACGAATGCCTCGATGCTGCCCGGGCAATCAGTTGCCTCCTGACAGAGTTCAAGCAGGACATCCTCTCTTCTGGCAACTGCCAGAACCTTTGCACCTTCTCTGGCAAAGGTCAGAGCCATCTCCCGCCCCATACCGGCGGAAGCCCCAGTCACAACTACAACTTTGTTTTCGAAACGCATAGCAAACGCTCCTTGTTATTTTCTTCACAATATAAGGATATTTTACCGGAAAAACAGAATATATGGGAATACTGAAAGTTCCGTAAATTGTATTAGAAAAAACAGATATTCATGTTTGATATGGTCGACTGGAATGAGTAGATGAAATACTTGAAATTTGGTATTTATGGAATATGATAGTGATGGTATATTAAAAAATGATGTAGTTTTTTCGTACAGTGCTTTGTCCTTGCTGCGAATTACGCAGGATATGGGAAATGCTGCGAAATGTTTAAAATATGGGGGATACAGGCGTGACTTCTAGAGAAGATATATGGCGTGATTTTGTCGAGCACTATGAGATTGAAGTTCCACAGGATGCGGTGGAAAGAGAGGAACAGTTTATTGCAACAGATATCAGACACCGGATGCAGTATGACGCGATGTCCGGAGGCGGTCTCCATCTGAATCCGCGCGGGGAAATCGTCCGGCAGCAGGAGGAAATCCATAAAGTGGCTGTTTTTGAAGTGAAATCTGAACTGGTCATGAAAGAAATTCTTCGCGCCCAGCAGTTTACTGTGACGAGAGAAGAACTGGAAGCGGAAGCAGCGGAACTTGCCAAAAGGCAGAATTCCAGCATAGAGATGATCCGTAATTTCTTTGGGGATGACCTTGCATTGCTGGAGCGGGATGTAAAAGAGCGCAAAGCGGTCGACTGGGTCTGCGCACATGCAGACTCCTGATGTTTTGCGGTTCCCAAGGTCGCAAATACGAATGCCAGCATTCGATTTTCGGCCAGCTTTGCATAAGTTCGATTACAGAAATCAAAGATTTCGTATCTCACTGTTATTTTGTCTCTTGTATCATAATATTAACTTGCAGGTATTTCAGGAGGCAGGTGCGGCGACGCCTGCCTCTGTGGTTAATATCGTGGAGGCGGCGGAAACAGCGCTCTCAAGAGCCGTGACGCTTACTTTCAGCGGATCAATGATGCCGGCTTCATACAGATCAGAGTATTCGTCGGTGAAAATATTATAACCCGTGGAAGGAGCGTTCCTTTTCAATGTGCCGATGATTTCACCGTCATCCAGACCGGCATTGCGCAGAATCTGTCTGGCAGGCATTTCCAGAGCATACATGAGTATCTGTATGCCGGTTTTTATATCGCCCTCCTGTGTTTCGGAAAGGTCTCTCAGAGCGGGGAGTACACCGAGGTAAGCGTTGCCGCCGCCGGGCACAATTCCCGATTCCAGAGCGGACTGCGCGGCAATGACCGCATCTTCCGCGCGGAAACGGAGCTCCTTTATCTCGGCTTCCGTGGTGCCGCCGATGTCTATTTTCGCGACGCCGGAAACAAATTTTGCAAGGCGTTCCTGATATCGCTCGCGGTTAAATTCATACTCTGTATGATCTACAAGATAACGCAACTCGCGGATTCGGTCTTCCACAGCAGCGGGATCTCCGCCCGCTCCGGTGATTACGGTCTGGTGTTTGGTTACTTTCACATATTCCGCTGTTCCGAGCATTTCAAGTGTGCATTTTCGCACATCCATACCCATTTCTTTTGTAATAAATGTGCCGCCGGTCTGGATGGCCATATCTTCCATGCGCCATTGGCGCCCTTCCCCGTATAGGGGCGCAGGTACGCAGACAATATCCATGTCGCCTTCCACTTTGTTTTTTAGGATCAGGCCCATTGCGTCGCCTTCCAGTCCGTTGCAGATGATCAGACATCCCCTGCCAGTCTCCGCAATTTGAATCAGTATGGGAACCAGATCCTGGGAATTTTCAAATTGGGTATCAGTGATCAGAATGTAGGGATTGTAGAGTTCTGCCGCCATCTGTGCCTCATCTGTGGCCATAAGCGGAGAGAAAAATCCCCTGTCGAATACAATCCCTTCCAGAATTTCTATGGTGGATGTCGGCCTTCCGGAATCATCAATCTGAATAACGCCCTCAGTTCCTATGGTCTGAAGCGCTTTTCCAATCATCTGGCCGATATTTCTGTCCTGACAGGATACGGTTGCGACCATAGAAATATCAGCTTCTGTGGAAATTGGTTTTGCCATGTGTTCCAGCTCTGAAACGGCCAAATCGCAGGCGGCGTGCAGTCCCCTTCGGAGCAGGAGAGGGTGTGCTCCTGCTGCAAGATGCCGATAACCTTCCTGCAGGATGGTTTGGACAAGGAGGACGGTGGTGCTGGTTCCGTCACCGGCAGCGTCGTTTGTTTTTTCAGCGGCATCCCGCATCAGTTCGACACCCATCTCTTCCGCGGGATCCGGCAGCAGGATGGATTTCAGGATGGTTAAGCCATCATTGATGACCATTGCCGGCGTATCTTTGCGGGGAGCGTCGGAGTATTTTGCATCATGGAGGTTGGCTTTCTGATACATCAGCACGTTTCGCCCGACAGGACCCATGGTTGCCTTGACGGCCTTGGCTGCCTTGGCGCATCCATCTATCATTTTTTTCTTGATTTCCATGGAATAAAAAAGATCTTTTGTCATGATTTCCTCCATTCTGCCTGCTGGATTACTGTCTTACGATTCCGCCTGGCTGATTGCCCAGTCAATTGCCTTTTGCTTTAAGAGGTCTGTTTTCAACATGGGCAGGTCATTGCCGAAAACCATGCGTATCATATCCGGGCTAGCGTTCAGCCGCTGTGACATGTCAGAGGCAGCGGCTTCCAGTTCCTCCTGTGTTACAGAGAAGTTTTGTTTTTCCTGAATGGACTTGATGACCAGATCTGCTTTTGCCTCAAAAACGGCCTGCTCATGGATGTTCAGATTTTGCAGTCCCGGCAATGCGTCGGAATCTGCAGCGGATGCTCCGCCCGCCATAACCTGATATTTTATTCTGTGCTGAATATCAAGGGCGATATAATTTTCCTCATTTTCAATCAGTTCTGCCGGAACATCAATGTCGTACTGCTTTACGTATTTTTCCCAGATATCTTCTCTTGTATCCATACTACGCCTCCCCGTGCTTTGTTATATGGTTTGATTTCTGCCCATAAGAAGCGATTATCTTCAAGTTGTAGAAAGTATAGCAAAATGGGTCAGAATTGTAAATTGAAATGGTATATACTTCTTTTAA
>JAJBTR010000048.1 GCA_020860745.1 Lachnospiraceae bacterium
ATGAGCCGGCGCAGGTGATCGCCTACAGCATCCAGTCGATGGTGCGGCGGGGCGGTTATGCCTACGGCGACTGTGCGATTTTATACCGGACCAACGCCCAATCCCGTCTGCTGGAGGAGCGGCTGATCAATGAGAATATTCCGTATAAGATTTTCGGCGGGGTGAATTTCTATTCGCGGAAGGAAATCAAGGATATTCTGGCTTATTTAAAAACAATAGATAACGCTAGCGACGACCTGGCGGTAAAGCGTATCATCAACGTGCCGAAACGCGGAATCGGCGCTACAACGATCAACCGGGTGCAGGAGTTTGCAGATCAGAATGAACTGAGCTTTTATGAGGCGCTAAAGCAGGTGGAGGACATTCCGACCATCAAAAATGCGGCGGCCTCCAAAGTGCGTCCTTTTGTCACGTTTATCCAGACGCTGCGGAGCAAGCTGCCCTATGTGAGCCTGGAAACGCTGGTGGAGGAGATGATCGAGGATACCGGATATGTGGCCGACCTGGAAGCGGAGGACACTGACGAGGCCCGTGCACGGATTGAAAACATCGACGAGCTGATCAGCAAAGTCGTCTCTTACGAGGAGTCGGACGAGACGCCGACGCTTTCCGGTTTTCTGGAAGAGGTGGCGCTGGTTGCGGATATTGATAATCTGGAGGACGGCAGCGATTATGTGGCGCTGATGACATTACATAGTGCTAAGGGACTGGAATTTCCGAATGTTTATCTCTCCGGTCTGGAAGACGGACTTTTTCCGAGTTTCATGTCGATCACATCGGAGGATCCGATGGATATCGAGGAGGAGCGGCGTATCTGTTATGTGGGAATCACGCGGGCGAAAGAGCATCTGATGATTACCGGGGCGCGCATGCGCATGACACGCGGCGAAACGCAGTATAATAAAGTATCCCGCTTTGTAAAGGAAATCCCGGTGGAACTGCTGGAGGGCGATGTGCGGACCGGACGCAGGGAGCCGAAGCGGCGGGAGGATGGCGGAGAAACTTCATTTCAACGGGGCGCGTACGGCGGACATTCCACGTCAGATGTACTCTGCGGAGCAGGTCCAGGGGAATCTTCCCGCGGGGCAGGTTCTGCCGGCGCATCTTATGGAGCGCAAATGTCGGCCGGTTTCACGCACGGTGGGAACATTTCAGCGGCGCACGCGGGCGGCAGAAACAATTCGGCAGCTTCCCTGCGCGGGAAAAAGAATCCTTACAGTGCATCGGTATCCCGGCAGTTTGGCAGTGCGCAGAAGCTTACCTCACTGGATTATGGTGAGGGAGACCGGGTCAGACATATGAAATTTGGCGAGGGAACCGTGACGAAAATCGTGTCCGGAGGACGTGATTTTGAGGTGTCGGTAGATTTTGACCAGTATGGTGTAAAAAAAATGTTTGCATCGTTTGCAAAACTGCGTAAACTATGATAGAATGAGCGCAAGCAATGAGCCGTGCAGCAGATTCCGAAAAGGCGGGCACGTCATGCTTGCATGTAAGGAGCTGCATTTCCGGAATCTGATATAGGGCGAAGCCCGGACAACTCGAGAGCGGAGCGAACGAGTTGGCACGGTGATGTTCGAGATAAATATGTATCAACTTATCGGCGGGTTGAGCGGGATTTGCGGAATTTTGAAAGGAGAATAACACTATGAGTAAAGTAGAAGATTTGGCTAACGCATTAAAGATATCCAACCTTCTGGAGAAGAGGGATGAGATGAGCAAGCGGAGCAAGATCCTCTGGATTCTTGCTATTGCGGGTGCAATCGCAGCGATTGTCCTTGCGGTGTATCTGGTCTATAAGTTCTTCGCTCCGGATTATATGGATGACTTTGAGGATGAGTTTGACGATGAGTTCGAAGACGACTTCTTTGATGATGATGAGGATGAATACGACGAGTAGCATTTGACAGACTATGACCGTAGATAATTAGGCATCCCTTGCAGATAACAATGCGGAGGGCTGTTTTCTTTTCGGAAACCAGATTGGGAGATAACGATGAAAAAGGGACAGATTTACGAAGGAATCATTGAAAGCGTAAAATTTCCAAATAAAGGCATAGCATTCGCCTGTCATCTGATGACGGAGGATGAAAAGGGGGTGCATGTCCGGGTGGAGGATGCTCCGGCGGAAACGGATCGGGCGACCGTGAAAAACACCATACCTGGACAGCGTGTCTGCTTTGCAGTCAGAAAAAAGCGGAAAGGGAAGGCAGAAGGACAGCTCCTGGAAGTACTGGAAAAATCTCCATTGGAGCAGGAGTGCTCCAATTGTGTGCATTCCGATTTTTGCGGTGGGTGCAATTACCAGACGCTGCCCTATGAGGAGCAATTGAAATTAAAGTCTGCACAGGTATTGGGATTGCTGGAAGAGGTGGTGCCGGATGTCTCCGCAGTCTTTGAGGGAATCAGGCGAAGTCCGCGCCAGTTTGGTTACCGCAATAAGATGGAGTTCACCTTCGGCGACGCATATAAGGATGGACCGCTGACGGTCGGGATGCATAAACGGGGCGGTTTTTATGATATCGTGACGGTGGATCAGTGCAGAATTGTCGATGAGGACTATCGAAACATACTTACTGCCACGGAAGCTTATTTCAGGGAAAAAGAGATGGCGTTTTATCACCGGATGCGTCATGAGGGGTATCTGCGTCATCTTCTGGTGAGGAAGGCGGTGAAAACCGGCGAGATTCTGGTGGATCTGATCACGACGACGCAGAGCGTGGCCGCCGGGGTAACCTCAGGATCACAGAGGAACGCAACAGGGGAGGTTTTTTTAAACGATAAAGGGAAAAATGTTGCTGAGGTGACCGCATTTGATGCAGAGACAGAAAAGGCGCTTCTTGTCGGCTGGCAGCAGGTGCTTCTGTCTCTGGATCTCGAGGGAAGCATCGTAGGAATTCTTCACACGAAAAACGACAGCGCGGCAGATGTGGTCAAAAATGAGGGAACAGAAATTTTATATGGACAGGACTTCTTCTACGAGGGATTGCTGGGTTTAAAATTTCGCATCACGCCGTTTTCTTTTTTTCAGACGAATTCTCTGGGCGCGGAGGTACTCTATGAGACGGCGCGCAGCTTTATCCGGGATTCCCTGGCGGCGGACAGCGACAGCCTGGAGGGAAAGACTGTCTTTGATCTGTACAGCGGAACCGGAACCATCGCCCAGATACTTGCACCCGTAGCCGGAAAGGTGGTCGGTGTGGAGATTGTGGAGGAAGCTGTGGAGGCTGCGCGGCAGAATGCCGCGGAAAATGGTCTGTCCAACTGTGAATTTATTGCAGGGGATGTTCTGAAAGCGCTGGATGAGATTGAAGAGAAGCCGGACTTTATCGTGCTGGATCCGCCGCGGGACGGGGTACATCCAAAAGCGTTGGATAAAATCATCCGTTACGGTGTGGAGAAGATGATTTACATTTCCTGCAAGCCTACGAGTCTGCAGCGGGATCTTGTGACGTTGCAGGAAGGCGGATACCGGGTGGAGCGGGTTTGCTGTATAGATCTATTCCCCGGAACCGTACATTGCGAGACATGTGTTCTCTTAACGAAATCAAGCGCAGCGTAGATTGAGTTTAGAGACACAGTTTGCAAAGAGGACTGTTGTTCAACTTTCCAAGGGAGAAATCAACTCCAAGAAAGTGAGGGTGGAGTTCTCTCTGGAGGATATGGATATATCCTGATTCCAGAAAAACGCTGTATACAGGCGGACGGAGTTCGGTTTTCCACACCAATGACTTTATGATGATTTTCGATAATTCCCGGGTGTACAATCATACTTTAACCGGAACAGTTTTGTGAAATAACTGGTATCATTAAAACCACAGTTCAGCGCAATATCTTTTGCAGATTTGTTCGTTGCGCGAAGCTGTGCCGCTGCCTTTTTCAGCCGGGTTTCCATGACATACCGCATGGGTGTTGTGTTCAGCATTTCATGGAAGCAGCGCAAACATGCGCTGTTACTGACGGAAACGCTTTTTGCGATCTGTTCCACGGTCAGCTCCTCCATGTAGTGCAACTCAATAAACTCCATCATAGAACGTATCCGGCTGATTTTCGCCAATTCCTGTTCTGAAAGATTAGATTCTGAAAAATCTGTATTCCGTAAGATGCCGCGGAGCGCTTTGTACAAATAAAACCGGGCCAGGTTTTCAAAATCATCCTGTTCTTCGGCGATGGATTCCCATACAATTTGAAAACAACGGAGAACCTCCTTTTGCCAGGGAATTTTCTGTTTCAAAGGGAGGAATCGCGTTGCGGAATTGGTATAGAACGGCTGCACCAGGCTTTGCCAGAATACGCTATCCATACTGCCTCCGATGAGACGGGGATGAAATACGGCAGAGTGGAGCTTTCCAGAAGACTGGGAACTATTTTGAATGGTGTGCATGGCTTTTGCATTGATGAAAATGCCGTCTCCGCTGGCGAGTGTTTGGCGGGCATTTTCCACGTCAACGCGCAGACATCCTTCTGTGACCAGCACGATCTCCCATTCCTCATGCCAGTGCCAGGGAATCTTTTCCAGACCCAGATCATCGGCATAACAGGCGATGGGAAACGCTGCATCGCCATGCCTGGAAAGCTCCTGATCGTGCAGGTCGGTGACGGTGTTGCAGACAGAAAGCCCCATGAGATTCACCTCCGCATAGATGAATGTTTTATCCTATTTTTGCGAATGTATCCTTACACATTCATCTTAAATTTGATGGTATCATCATATCACCGAAGGAGGAAGAATGCAACATGACACACTTGCTTTTGATTATTATTTACATTGCTTTTATCAGTTTAGGACTGGTCAGTTTGTTTTTGATGATGGTGATGTTCGGAAAGCTGAAAGGAGGCCACAGATGATGTTTGCAGATTACCATGTGCATTCTGAATTCAGCGATGATTCGGACTATCGGATGGAAGATATTGTAGAGGAAGCATTGGAAATGGGAATGAACGAACTTTGCTTCACGGACCATGTGGACTATGGTGTCAAACGGGATTGGGACGACCCGGAGGGTATCATCTATCGAGAAGGCGGCGCCGGAGAGCCGGAAAGAATACCTCTCGCTAATGTAGATTATCCCCATTATGTGAATAAAATCCATATGCTGCAGGAGCGATATAATAATAAGATCACGATTCGGCTGGGAATGGAATTTGGCATACAGCGGCATACCATCCCGCAGTATGAAGCCCTGTTCCGGCGTTATCCCTTTGATTTTATCATTCTCTCCGTCCATCAGGTCGAGGACAAAGAGTTTTGGACAGGCGACTTCCAGCAGGGCCATACCCAGCGCGAGTATTATATGCGATATTATGGGGAACTGCTGTCTCTGGTTGAGAGTTACCATAACTACAGCGTCCTGGGCCACATGGATTTGATTTCGCGGTATGACCCGATCGGCGATTTCCCGTTCTCTCAAGTAGAACATATCATTGAGCAGATTTTAAAAAGGGTGATCGCAGACGGCAAGGGGATTGAGGTCAACACATCCTGTTATCGGTATGGACTGGACATGACGCCATGCAGAGAAATTCTGGGAATGTATCGTGACCTTGGAGGCGAGATCCTGACGATTGGCAGCGACAGCCATAAGCGGGAACACCTTGGCGTTTATATACTGGAAACGATGAACGCACTGAAAGGCATGGGATTCAAACAAATCTGTACGTTTGAACACATGAATCCAAAGTTTCATCCGTTATAGGAGTTCCGTTGGCAAGCGTTATCCAGAATTATAAAGGGGACTGTCCCTTTGACTCTGGGTCATCCAATAGGGGCGAGGACATCCCTGTTGGCTGAGGATACATGGGGACAGCGTTCCTTTGGCGGTGGAGTCCAGAGGAGGCAGGGCCTCCTTTGAAATGTGCGAAAACCACTCTGGAGGTTTGTACATTTGCACGCCTGCTGCGGCGGGCGTGACTGGGGTTTCATAGGGGCCAGCGCCCCTTGGCACACGATTTTCCGGCACGGAAGAAGTATTATGATAACGCAAGGGATAATGCGGCATTCGAGCGCTGCGTGGAT
>JAJBTR010000192.1 GCA_020860745.1 Lachnospiraceae bacterium
GTTTTAATACAACACATCTTAAATACGTTGTCTTAAGGACTATCTGCACAATATAGTCCTTATTTTATTGTCAAAAATGCCAAAATTACATTATATTGTTTAAATTACATTGACATAATACAACATATATGTTAAACTTCATTATAGATTCTAAATATATTTCCATTGACCTGCATCTGGGAGAGGAGGTCCCCGCATGGCAAAACCCCGTACCAAATGGTCCGAATCAACTTCTGAACGTTATCTCAAAGAAGGCCGCGGCCAGGGCGAAGGCGCAGACTATAAACCCTGGCTGACCATCCACAGCTTTGCGTCAAAAGGTACCGTATCGCGGATTCCCGGACGGAAAACCGGGCGCATCCATCATCTTCTCTCCCGTAATGAAGAGTACTATTTCTACCTGCTGGATTTCAATCCGGAGGTTTTGGATATCCGCGAACAGTTTCCCATGAAGCTGGCCGATACCCTGCGCATTGCCAGGGAAATGAATATCCGACATCCCCGCTACCCCGGCTGTAGCTTTCCGGCGGTTATGACCACGGACTTTATGGTTACCCGTGGTGACGGGTACCACGCCAGGACCATTAAGTTAAAGAACGAACTCGATAACCCCCGTACGGTTGAGAAATTCCTTATCGAACGGGAATACTGGCTGCAGCACGGGGTTGACTGGGCGATCGTTACGGAAGATGAGATCAACCGAACGAAAGCGGAGAACCTCCGGTGGCTTACCTCCGGCAGGAATCCTGACGAAATGATCCCTGATGATCCCTTAAGACAGTACTGCATAGATGAATTCCTCTTTCTGTATCTGCAAAAACGTCTCCCGTTTACCGTTATTGTCCGGGACATGGAAGAGAACCACCATCTGGAGGGCGGAACTGTGATGGCCATCTACAAATCACTTGTATTGGAAGGCCGTATCAAAGTCAGCCTTGATGCAAAAATTGACCCGAATCATCCCACGGAGGCAGGAAACCATGAGTAATGACAGCAAAAATATACAGGTAAAACAGGTCGTCCTGGATCTATCGGCCCGGAAAGCTTTCCGCGTGCTCTGGATCAGCCCGGACTACAGCTATGGCTACTGGATTGACCCGGACGGGAAAAGCAACATCCCTGAAAAATTCAGCCCGGCAGGGCTCGAAGCAGGGATTGCAGACGGAACCTTTGAATACATCAAAGATACCTGGATGCCCTGTGTCAGTGAAAGCGACATTCCTTTTAAGTGGAAGCAGCGCCGGGGCAAAGCCTACGGCTTTATCGAAAAAGCGGTACGGATGGAGCCTGAAATCTATGACAGGAACTGCCGCAGGAAGATCGCCGATGAGATTTCTGAAAACTCACCGGAGCCCATCAGCCTCCCTTCCCTGTACGGCTACCTCGGCAGATACTGGAAACGCGGCATGGTGCCGAACGCGCTGCTGCCCGACTATGACCACACAGGCAAAACGCGCGACGTTTACAAGGGATCCGCAAAAAGGAGCGGCCGGAAGAAGCGTGCGGGTGCCGCCGGTAAAAAGCTGACGAATGACGATATCCGGCATTTTTCGGATGCCGTCTCCAAGTATTACCTCACGCCGGAACACAGTTCCTTTAAGAGTTCCTACAGCCAGATGCTGAAGGAATGGTATTCTGTAAAGCGGCCGGACGGGGAAGTGGACATCCTTCCCCCGGATGACATCCCGTCATTCCGGCAGTACCAGAACTGGTATTTCAATAACCGCGACCGTTTCCAGGAAATCAAAAAGCGTGACGGGCAGAAGGCACTGGACCTTAAGTACCGCGGCCTTAACGGGAAGACAGAGGAACACCTTTACGGCCCGGGTGATGCCGTACAGATTGACGCAACCATTGCCGATATTTATCTTGTCTCCCAGAACGACCGCTCCATGATTGTCGGGCGCCCGGCGATGTATTTTGTCATGGATGCATACTCCCACATGGTAACGGGGATGCACATCACCCTGAATAACCCTTCCTGGGAGACCGAATCCCTCGCGATCCGGAACAGCGCCACAAACAAGGTGGATTACTGTAAATGCTACGGGATTGATATTACACCGGAAGAATGGCTCTGCTTCCATATCCCCCGGTCCATCATCGGCGACCGCGGAGAACTGGAGAGCAGCCATGCAGACGTGCTGGCCAACGAACTCGGTATCCAGGTTATCAACACCCCTCCTTACCGCGGCGACCTGAAAGGCATCATTGAGCAGCATTTCCGCACGGTCAACATCGACATGACCAACACCCTCCCCGGCAAAGCGCAGCCCGATTTCGGGCAGCGCGGCGGGCATGACTACAGACTGGACGCAAAGCTTGATTTACATCAGTTTACTGCCATCATTATCCGGTGTGTGCTCCACTACAACAACCGCCATTACATGGAAGGCTATACCAGGGATATGCAGATGCGCTCCCTCGGCGTCCGCCCTGTGCCGCTGGAGCTTTGGAACTACGGTATCCGTTACCGCTCCGGAGGCCTGCAGGTCGTAGATGAAAATGTAATGAATGCGGCGCTCCTCCCCCGCAGTGAGGCAAGCATTACCGGGAAAGGGATCTGCTTCCGCCGGATGTATTATACCTGCCCACAGGCAGAGGAGGAAGACTGGTTTGCCCGCGCAAGAGTCTCCGGTGCTGAGAAAATCACGGTTTCCTATGACCCGACAGATATGGACCGCATTTTTGTCCGCCCGAAAGCCGGGGCTGCCCCGGTGTTATGCCATCTGAAGGAACACGAGAGCATGTACCGCGGCCTCTCGGAAGCGGAACTTGACAGGATCCATGAGGCAGACCTGGATGAAAAAGCCGCGTTTGAGCATACGGAACTCGACTCCCGGGCAAAGCTCAACAGCTTTATTGATAAGAAGACAAAAGAAGCCGAGGATCTCATGAAAAATGCCTGTATGTCCAAAAGTAAAACGGAACGGTTATCTGATATCAATGCGAACCGCCGCAGCGAAATCGAAGCCGAACTGGAGTGGCAGACCAAAAAAAGCATGGAAATCCGCGGCGCGGCATACGATGCCGCTGACATCCGTAAAAAGGAAAAAACATCCGCCCCTGCCACTAGCCAAAGATCTGCTGATATCGTGGACCGCATGATCGCCGAGCAGATCCAGAAAGTCCTGCCTGATATACAGTTTAACAACAGTTCTGAAAGCTAAATACATTCGATACGATAACAGCACCGCCGCAAAACCGGCATACCGGGTATTGGGTGCCGGAGGTACAGGAAGCAGAAAGGAGCCTGCCCATGAAAGACTACCGGTTTGACAATGTCTATGCCACTAAGGCATCTTATAAAGAAGCCGATATGGACGAATTCAGGTACAACCCCCTTGTGGAGGCCCTCCCGCTTCCGCTTGGCCGTGAGGAAACCATGCAGTCCCTGATGGTATATCCTCCCTATTCGGAAAGCGACAGGGACAGGCCTTACGAATGGCGGATGGAAGCCACGCAGCGGATTATCAGCTGCCACGCGCCCAGCCACTGGGACCTCGATATTTCCACCATGGTCAGCCGGTGCATGCGCTGGGGCTATGCAAAGCGGAACCCTCTGGCGAAAGAATACGCCGCCACGCTCGCCGGAAACTATAACACCCTGTGCGACGGCTCCCTGAATTACCACGGCGGTTATCATGCCGCCGCACAGGGGTTCTCTATCATCGGCGTTTCCGGCGTCGGCAAGACCACCACTGTTGAAGCCATCCTCCAGAAATATCCCCAGGTCATCGAGCATACCGTTTATGAAGGCATCCCGTTTCCGGTCACGCAGATCAGCTGGTTAAAGCTCGACTGCCCCAAGGACGGGTCGCTCAAATCACTCTGTATAGAATTCTTCGGGCAGGTGGACCTGCTTGTCGGGACACAGTACCAGAAACAGAACGAGCGCCGCACGACCCTTGATGTGATGCAGATCCGGATGTCCCAGGTCTGCGCACACCTGAACGTTGGTCTTCTTGTCATCGATGAAATCCAGCATCTGTGTGCATCCAAAAAAGAAGCCTCCCAGGCAGTCCTGAACTTCTTCGTTTCCCTGTCCAACACGATAGGCGTGCCGGTTGTCCTCATTGGAACGCCATCAGCGCTTAAACTTTTGAGGCATGAGTTCCAGCAGGCGAAACGCGGTTCCGGCCAAGGCAGCATACTCTGGGGGCGGACAGAACAGAAAAGCCCGAACTGGGATCTCTAACTGAAATCTGTCTTCCGTTATCAGGACACCATAATCCCCGAAGCCCTCCCAAAATAAATCTCCGACGCAATCTATGACGAATCCCAAGGGCTCCCTTTCCTCGCATCCCACCTCTATAAACTCACACAGGAAGATGCCATGAGCAGCGGAAAGGAATCTTTTGATGTAAAGGATATCCACCGCGTTGCTGATAGATGCCTGGGGCTTACCAAACCGCTCCGGGATGCCATGCGCCGCGGCGAGGACGTTGGTCTTAATGCCCTGGAGATGGCCTCCATCCACGCAAAAACGTGGGAGTCTGTCCCATCTGACGTAGAAAAAGCAAAAGCAGCGATCCATACCGTTCCAAAAGAGTCCATCCGTCAGGATGCTGTTGCCAGGCTTCTCCTGTTCGGCATTGCAAAAAAAGAAGCCGAAGAAGCTGTCATTCTCGTTATGGACGATATGAAAGAAAATGCCCCTGCTGAACTGGTAGCCCGCAAAGCAGCCATGCTCTGCCTTCAGGACGGACACGGCTCAAAATCCCATTCCAAAACAGACGTCCCGACTGGATACGACAGGCTGAAAGAAAATGGGATGATCGCCAGTGAGGAGGTATGACCATGGCTGTTTCAAAAATGATACGCAACTTTCCAGTGCCATATCCCGGCGAATGTCTTTACAGTCTTTTCAGCCGTTATCATGTGAGGAGCGGAAACGCTTCATTCCAGAATACTGCAGAAGATCTGTTTGGCAATCCCATGTACGAATTTCATTCATCTGTTACCACACCTTATCGTCTGGAGTTTGTGAAGCGCTGGTATCCACAGGATACGGAAGCGTTTGCAAAACAACTGCTCCTGTATCATACCGCATTTCAGTATTACAACCTTTTTTGCTGGCCTAAAAGACGGAAAGAATACTATGACGCTTTTTGCCAGGCCGAACCAGCGAATTATAAGCCTGCTGCGCATATGGCCAGGGAAATCGGCTTCGCGTTCCATCATCTGCGTTACTGTCCCGAATGTGCGAGGGAGGAGATCGAACTGTACGGCGAACCTTACTGGAGCGTGATTGCCCAGATCGACGGGGTTGATTTCTGCCCTGTTCATGGTTGTTGCCTGTGCGACAGTTCTGTTTGCGTAGAAGATACACATAAGAAACTAAAACCAGCATCACAGGTATTAACAAAAAGAAGGCTTGCCCGGGAACTCCCTGTCTATCCATGCACAGAACTGGATCAGGAATGCCTTGCTTTTTCCAGAGATGTCTACTGGCTCCTTAACCATGGAGCCAGCCTGTATTACAATAGTATACACGACCTGCTTGTTTCCAATCTGCATTCGGGAAGCCGTTTTTGGCACTATGGCAGCCTGACAAGTGCCACAGAAAGGCTCATAATTCAACATGCTTCAGCAGGACTATTGGAAAAGATGAAAGTTCTGTACAGGTCAAAATATAAATTTAACAGAAGAAGCCAACCCAATGATTATTATTTTTATGCCTACTTTCTTCCGATCAAAGTCCTGGCCATTCATTATCTATCTGGAAGCGCAGAAAATTTTGGAAAGGCAGTTCTCAAAAATAGCACAAGCATCATCGAATATTAGTTTCAATCTATGTTGTATATTTAAATTTTATATTGTATTAATCTGGTTCAAAAGTTAACTTCTATAATGTCGGTGAACACCTTTTCAGACGGGATTTCCACCCACTGGATGTAGCGACCTTCGTTGGAAGCACGACCAGACCTAATGTGATTCATGTATACTTACTTGAAATTACTGTTACAAAGAAGTTGCCATGCTGTGTAATCCCAATT
>JAJBTR010000278.1 GCA_020860745.1 Lachnospiraceae bacterium
GGACTGGACGGCTGCCTTTTTGTCTACTCGAATTCCGAGTGGGAGAACATCGAAAAGAAATTCAGTGAGATTCCCCATGCGAATAAGGAAGCCAGAAGATTTTCCCGTTTCTTCTTTGCCGGCGCCGCCGACTGTGAGGTGGACAGGCAGGGGAGGGTGCTGATTCCTTCCAATCTGCGCGAGTTTGCCGCGCTGGAAAAGGAAGTCGTGCTGGTCGGCGTCTTAAACCGGATTGAGATCTGGAGCAAAGCCCGTTGGCAGGAGGAAGAATACGGATACGAGGAGATGGACGATGTCGCCGAGCATATGGCGGATCTTGGTCTGACTATCTGAGCACAGACACTGCGTCAGCGGCTGATAAAATGCTGAGAACAGAATGCCCGGGTGAGCGCGGCGGATTACAGGGAGGAGCACATGAACTTCTCACACACATCAGTATTATTACAGGAGACGGTCGATGCGCTGGTCACGGACCCGGGCGGCATCTACGTGGACGGCACTTTAGGTGGGGCGGGGCACAGCTTTGAGATCTGCAGCCGGCTCTCCGGAGCCGGACAGCTGATCGGGATTGACCAGGATGCGGACGCAATCCGGGCGGCCACGGAGCGGTTGGCGCCTTTTGGCGACCGGGTGAGGATCATCCGCAGCAACTACAGTGAGATGCGCGCCTGCCTGTCGGAGCTTGGGATCACAGAGGCGGACGGTATTCTGCTGGATCTGGGTGTTTCCTCCTACCAGCTGGACGAGCCTTCCCGGGGGTTTACCTATCGGGATGAGGATGCTCCTCTGGACATGCGGATGGATCAGCGGCAGAGCAGGACGGCGAAGGATATTCTGGCAGAGTACAGTGAGCCGGAACTGTACCGGATGATACGGGATTACGGGGAGGATCGGTTTGCGAAGAACATTGCCCGGCATATTGTGCGGGCGAGAGCGGAGAAGCCCATCGAAACCACCGGTGAGCTGAACGCGATTATCCGGGCAGCGATTCCCGCGAAGGTGCGGGCCGCAGGCGGTCATCCGTCGAAGCGCACCTATCAGGCGCTCCGGATTGAACTGAACCGCGAGCTGGAAGTGCTCGGCGATTC
Source organism: Lachnospiraceae bacterium (assembly GCA_020860745.1). Lineage (GTDB taxonomy): Bacteria > Bacillota > Clostridia > Lachnospirales > Lachnospiraceae > Eubacterium_I. The sequence goes on from JAJBTR010000278.1 coordinate 1,089, forward strand.
CCTGGACGGAATGATTGATCTGCTGAAGCCGGGCGGTCGGCTCTGCGTGATCACGTTTCATTCCCTGGAGGATCGGATTGTAAAAACGAATTTTAAAAGGAATGAAAATCCCTGCACCTGCCCCGGTGATTTTCCGGTCTGTGTCTGCGGAAAGGTTTCCAAAGGACATGTCGTGACCAGGAAGCCGGTTCTTCCGTCTGTGGAAGAGCTGGAGACCAACAGCAGGTCGAAGAGCGCGAAGCTCCGCGTTTTTGAAAAGAGCAGAAAGATTGAATGGAAAGAAGAGTAACAGCTATGGCCCAGAGGTATGATTATCGCAATGCAGCATATATTGAAGGAAACGTCGTGCGCAGACAGCAGGCGGTACCGCAGAGGGAATCTGAAGTTCCGAAGAGAAAACCGACGGCTCCGCAGAAAAGCCGGGAGGAGATTTTAAAGGAGCGCGAGAGACGTCTTCATGCAAAGCGGAATCTGGCCAGAAGCGCCGCATTCGACCGCGGTTACCTGGTTTATCTGACAGCAGTGATGGCGGTTTGCGGTCTGCTCTGTTTTGCTTTCCTTTATCTTCAGTCCGGTATTACGACCCGGATGGCAGCCATCACGGAGCTGGAGACTGCAGTCAACGACCTGCAGTCCGATAACGACGCGGCGGAGAGCCGCCTGGAGACGTGCATGACGATCTGCGAGATCCGGGAGCGGGCTCAGGAGCTGGGGCTTGTCTATCCTTCGAGTGATCAGATTCAGTATTATTCGGTGGAGAATAACGACTATATGAATCAGTACTGATGATGCATTCCGGTTCGCGCCGGCGGACGGCGGAGTCGGCAAAACAGTCGCAGATTGCGCATGCGGCGCGATGAACCGTGGAATAGTAAATACGGGGACAGGGTCTATGGCAGGAAGAAAAAGACGTAAAAGGAAGCGGCAGGACCGGAATTTCCGTTTCCTTTTTCAGATGAAAAAAAAATTAATGCTGGTATTCGCGGTTGTGATCGGCGCTCTGGCGGTCATGGTCGGCCGCCTGGCTTATATTGAAGTCAAAAGCGGGGAAAAATATGAAAAGATTGTACTGAGTAATCAGGAGTATTCCAGCACCACGATACCGTTTCGGAGAGGAGACATTGTAGATCGTAAGGGTACGGTTCTCGCAACCAGCACAGACGTATACAATGTCATTTTAGATTGCAGCGTGATTACTGCGGATGAGGACTATCTGGAGCCAACCATGGCGGCGCTCTCCGCCTGCTTTGACGAGGATGATCTGCTTTTGACTTACGAGGAAATCCGCACGTATATCGCGGAGCACCCGGACAAGCAGTATTATAAGCTTGCGGACAAGCTCGATTATGAGAAAATTGAGGCTTTTGAAGCGATGCAGGAAGAAAATTCCGATATCACAGGTATCTGGTTTGAAAAGGAGTATGTGAGAGAGTATCCTTACGGATCGCTGGCCAGCGCCCTCATCGGATATACGGCTTCCGGCAACCTGGGGCTCGGCGGGATTGAGGACAGCTACAACGAGGAACTCAACGGTACGGACGGGCGTCAGTACGGATATCTGAATTCGGATTCGGATTATGAGGTCACTATCAAAGAGGCTGTTAACGGAGAGACCGTGGTTTCCACCATCGATGCGAACCTGCAGTCCATTGTGGAAACGAAGATTCAGGAATTTTACGATGCGCTGACCGATAATGCCGCGGAAGGCGGAGGCGCGGAGCACATCATGGTGCTTATGATGGATCCGGACAGCGGCGAAGTGCTGGCCATGGCCAGTTATCCCGGCTACGACTATTCCATCTCATCGGAGGAGAATCTTGCACTTTTCTATTCGGAGGAAGAGCTTGCGGATATGGACGAGGACGCGCTGACGGCGGCGACCAATGCGCTGAAGCAGAATTACTGCATCACTTACACCTACGAGCCGGGTTCCACGGCGAAGCCTTTTACCATCGCATGCGGACTGGATACCGGCACCCTGACGGAAGATATGACTTTTTACTGCGATGGCGCGGAGGAGATTTCGGGATACACGATTCACTGTGTGAACCGGAACGGCCATGGGATGGAAACCATATCAGAGACGCTGGAAAATTCCTGCAACGATGCGCTGATGCAGATGTCTTACAAAATCGGCGCGGAAAATTTTGCTAAATATCAGCAGCTGTTTAACTTCGGATTAAAGACAAATATCGATCTGCCGGGTGAGACGCGAACGGACAGCCTGATTTACTCAGAGGATAATCTCACGACGATCAACCTGGCGACAAACTCATTCGGACAGAATTTTAACGTGACCATGATCCAGCTGGCCAGCGCGTACTGCTCTCTGGTCAACGGCGGGAATTATTATCTTCCGCACGTGGTGAGAGAACTGACCGATGAGGATGGAAATACCGTGGAGTCTAAGGATCCGACGCTGCTGAAGACTACCGTATCCGCAGAGACTTCTGAGACGCTCTGCCAGTATCTGGCGAACGTTGTGGAGGAGGGTACCGGTTCTACGGCAAAGGTGGACGGGTATTCCATGTGCGGCAAGACCGGAACAGCTGAGAAATATGTGCTGGACGAGGACGGCAACGCCACATCCACCCGTGCGGACGGCTGTTATCTGGTTTCCTTTATCGGGTCCGTGCCCGCCGAGAATCCGGAGGTTGTGATCTATGCCATTGTGGATGAGCCGAATGTGGAAGATCAGGCGCACAGTTCCTATGCACAGAATCTGGTTCGGGAGATCCTGGAGGAGGCGCTGCCGTATCTGAATATTTATCCGGATCAGGAACTGACCGGAATTAACTCCGACCTGAATATTATCGGGGAGTCTGTATCTGCGGCGACGACGGCGGATTCGGCGGGAGAAAGCGGCAGCACAGAGGACGAAACTGATGATACGGCGGACGAAGCCGGAGGGACGGAGGATGAAACCGGTGATATGACAGATGAAGCCGGCGGAGCGGAGGACGAGTCCGGCGGCACGGCAGAAGGGACTGCGGGATAATAGTTGTAATAGAAGAAAAATTCGCGAATAGATTGTAATAAATGCATTCCGAGGCATATTTTGAGGCATCTGAAGACATTTCAGAAGAAAAAAATGCTTGTGATGGTGCTGTTCGTCCTGGCAGTTCTTGCTTTTCTGGCGGGAAGACTGATATGGATTATGATTTTTCAATCTGAGTTTTACGGGGAGCGGGCGGAGGACCTTCATGAGAGGGAGAGAACCATCAAGGCGGCGCGCGGAGAGATCCGGGACCGCAACGGTGTGGTTCTGGCTGCCAATCAGTCAGTCTGCACGGTCTCTGTGATTCACGCGCAGATCGAGGATGAGGAAGCAGTTATAAATATGCTGGCAAAGGAGCTGGAGCTGTCTGAGGAGACGGTGCGGGAAAAAGTGGAAAAAGTGTCTTCTATCGAGCGCATCCGGACGAATGTATCGAAAGAGGTCGGGGATGCAATCCTGGCCTATGATCTGGCGGGAGTCAAGGTTGACGTGGACTACAAACGATACTATCCCTATGATGAGCTTGCCTCCAAAGTGCTGGGGTTTACCGGCAGCGACAACCAGGGCATTCTGGGGCTGGAAGTCATCTACGACGAATACCTGGCGGGAACCGCCGGGAAAATACTGACGCTTACCGATGCGTCCGGCATTGAAATCGAGGCTGCCGGGGAGCGGCGGCAGGAGCCGGAAAACGGCGATAATCTGGTGGTGAGCCTGGATTATACGATACAGAAATATGTCCAGCAGGCGGCGGAGACCGTGATGGAGGAAAAGCAGGCGGACGCGGTGAGCATCATTCTCATGGATCCGCGGAATGGTGAGATTCTCGCCATGGCCAATGTGCCGGAATACAATCTGAATGATCCATATACCCTTGCCCTTGAGACGGAGGAGGAGCTTTCAGAGGAAGAGAGTATGGAGCTGCTCAACCGGATGTGGAGAAACCAGTCCATCAATGACACTTACGAGCCGGGGTCGATTTTTAAAATTATCACGACGGCAGCCGCGCTGGAGGAAGACCTGGTTTCCCTGGATGAGAGTTTTTACTGCCCCGGATACAAGCTGGTGGAGGACCGCAGAATCCGCTGTCATAAGACGGCGGGACACGGGTCGGAGACATTTACGGAAGCCATTATGAATTCCTGCAACCCGGTGTTTATCGAGCTGGGGCTCCGTCTGGGGGCGTCAACTTTTTATGATTATTTTGAACAGTTTGGCCTGCTGAAAAAAACAGGAGTGGATCTGCCGGGTGAGGCGTCCACGATCATGCATGCGGAGGATGCCATCGGGCAGGTGGAACTGGCGACAGTTTCTTTTGGCCAGTCTTTTCAGATCACACCGCTGCAGCTGATTACGACGGTATTCTCCCTGATTAACGGCGGCACGCGGATTACGCCTCATTTCGGCGTCCGGGTGGAGGATACGGATGGAAATGTGGTCGAAACATTTTCCTGTGAGGAAGAAGAGGGAATCGTAAGCGGAGAGACCTCTGAGACGCTGCAGTACCTTCTGGAGAAGGTGGTCTCGGAGGGTACCGGGAAAAACGGCGCCGTCGAGGGATATTCCGTCGGCGGGAAGACTGCCACCTCCCAGACGCTCCCGCGCAGTGAGAATAAGTATATTTCCTCGTTCCTCGCGTTTGCGCCGGCGGACGACCCGCAGATCATCGGGCTGATGGTGATCTACAATCCCCAGGGGACGTACTATGGCGGAACGATCGCGGCCCCGGTGATGCGGGAAATATTTGAAGATGTGCTGCCGTACCTGGGAATAGAAATGCTGCCGTGAGCAGGAGAAGGGATAACAGCCTGACTTAAATTTCCCGTTTCGAAAATTAATTAAGCGCAGCCAGGGTTGTTTCATGAAGAAATTTTAAACATAAGATAAATGCTGAATTTAA
>JAJBTR010000299.1 GCA_020860745.1 Lachnospiraceae bacterium
TAGGAAACATTAATCGTTTTTTTAAAATTGGGATTCTCTTTTTTTAACAAAATCCGTTTTTATCATGCTGTAAAGCAATAGCGCCAGGCAGGCAAAAATCAGACTGATAATGGTTAATGTCATATAGCTGGTACGCGTGGCAACCTGCACACAGAAAGCGGGACCCAGAGCACCGATCAGAAATACAAGAGGCAGCAATACACCATATACACGTTTGAAATTTGCTTTTCCCCAATATTCAAGAACAGTAGATGTTAGGAAGTTGCTTGCGCCTCCCACAACGGCTCCGAGGAAAATCACATGGAGCAGCAGACATGGGATATTGACGAATATGGCTGCAATAAATGAAGCGATTGCCATGCAGCAGGCCAACATATTCGCCCGTCTCGGACCAACTTTGCTGTCCAGCAGGCCGAAAAGGTAACTGGCAGGCATCGCGCAGACTGCTGATACCAAAATCAGCTTTACGGACATATCCGATCCGAAACCGTATGATGATAGTTTCATAATCAACGTGGACAGTGTTCCTGCACATAATAACTGTTCAAGACCGATCGGTATAACAATAAGATATGTAGTTTTTGTTGCCAGGATTCTTCGGGGCGTCCACACGCTGCTTTCTTCCATACGCCTGTCTTCTTCTTTCATTCGAATGAGTTCCTCTTGAGTCAGAGTCTCGTCATTATCCGGGTGATATCCTCGCTGCGCGGGGTCATCAGTGACATAAAACACTGCCAACATAACACCGACCAACGCGATCACTGCAAAGACAAACATTGCCCACGAAATATTGCTGATCCCTGCCACTGCATATAATATGATCGCGCACAGGCCCGATCCAGCCGGAACACCTATTGTTCCCAAGCCCATGACAATCCCCTTTTTGCGAGGAAACCAGGTTGCTACAAACACAGAGTTGATAGAATACGTCCAGTTTTGGACAGCCAGTGTACAAATAACCGTACACAGGCAGGCAATGGCAAAGGAGCTGGTAAATGCTACGATTGTCATTGCGATAAATGTTATGGCGCTGCATATAATGGCAAGCAATTTTGCACTGACTTTTCTGACCAACAGCCATCCAATAATAAATCCCGTAATCACCGACAAAAACTGACCAATCGAATTGCATGTGATGATAGTCGTTGTATTCCATCCGTACATTTCTGACCAGAATTCGCCTGCAACCTGCCAGGAATTGCCAAGTAAGCAGTTCACAAAATAAGCAACAAAAACATAGAAAATAAAAATCCAACCTTTGATTCCGAAATTTGCGCGGCTCTTATTAAACGCTTTTTCCTGTGTCATTTCGTTCTCCTTTCTGTAAATATAAGTTAATTAAATATCAATGGTAAATGGTAATTCCGTTGCAGACATAGGAGATTGCTTCGCACGGACCATCCTCTGTAAAAAGCCTGATCGGTGTCCCCGAAATGTTATTGTCGCGAATTTTTTCGGCCACACTTTTTATTTTGGCAGCATAGGACAACGGAAGAGGGATAGACGTTCCGTGGCACGGAAACATCCATTCAATATCTTCTGACATGGATAAAAGTTTTTCCGTACTTGCAATATAAATATCCAGATCGGAATATTCGAACTGCAAAAACATGGGCGATCCCTCGCTGAACATATCTCCCACAAATACAAGACTTTCTTCCCTGTCAAGAAGGACGATGCCTCTCGGAGTATGTCCGGGCGTTTCGATCACCTCTATTAATTTTTTTCCCAGGTCAAAACAATCTCCTTCTGTTACTGTCTCAACTTCCCTGCTTGTTCTGAGCGCCATTTTCCGATCCAGAGGATGAACATACGCTTTCTCGAATTGCATGTTGTTTCCCATATGATCCAAGTGCCCATGTGTGTTGACCAGAATCAAGGGAAGATCCGTCACACTTTTTGCAAGCTTCATTATATCCGGACATATTGCAGGGTCGGCACCTGTGGCATCTGCCGCCGGTTTTCCAATCCCCGTGTCAATTACCAGACCCTTTTCTTCACCAAGCACAAGGAAACTGCAGCTGAATACATTGGTAAGAACATATACATTTTTTGTGATCTCATCACGGACACTCTTATCTGAATCAATTTTAGTATCTCTTTTTTTATATTTCTGCCTGTCACCTCTCTTCTCGTAAATAATTTAGATTTTATTTTATACGCGTCTTGGGAATGTAAAATCCCCAGGAACGCCGTATTCCTTCCAGTACACGTGCACATTGAATGCTAAATTCCGGTGATACTTCCTCTGATTCCTTTTTCCCCTCCAGCACATATTTGGAAACAGCATCAAACTGATACCGGAATCCTTCCCGGTGTTTGGCAGAATAAGGGTCAGTATACTGCATCAAAAGGTCGTTGTATCCCATATGCCCCTGAGGTGTATACAATGCACAGGAAAACGGAGCAAAAAATAGTTTTCCCAAAACAATATTCCCTTCTGTCCCGTATATTTGTGCTTCGATAGGCGTTGTCACCTCGCTGGAGGTTGAAATCATGGCATGTTGATCACGCCCATTATAATTTAAAATAGCCGTTCCGTGCGTATCAACACCGCCAGGGCCAGCTAATTTACAACTGCCCAGAATTTCTTCCGGTTCGCTGCCAAATACCATAGTAGCTAAATCAGAACAATAACATCCCAGGCAACACAATGCTCCGCCCCCTAATTCCGGCCTTTCGTCCCAGGATTGAGGCGGATATCTCCTCAGGTTTGGCAGGTTTGTGCCAAAGGTAGCGTAAAGATGTTTTGGCGTCCCAATGCGGCCGTCGCGAATCCATTTCATGGTCTGTTTCATAGCCGGGAAATAATTTGTCCAGATTCCCTCCGCTAAAAATACGTTGTTTTTCCTTGCACATTCAAACATTAATTCAGCTTCCCGGCTGGAATTGGCGATTGGTTTTTCGCAAAGCACATTTTTCCCGGCATTCATGCATTTCATGGACAGTTCGGAATGTAGATAGGTTGGTGCAGGAATATATACAATATCAATATCATCTCGCGCAAGCATCTCATCCTGATTGTCGTAGTAGCTGGGAATCTGATGTTCCTCTGAGAATTTTTTTGCTTTTTCCATACTTCTGGAACAAACAGCAACAACTTCCAGCACATCTGATTCTTTCATTTCAATGATTGTCCGCTGGCAAATTGTTGCCACATTCAAAATAGCCCATCTTGCTTTTCTCATGATTCGGCTCCTTTCATTTATTTTAGGCAGCATCAGATACAGCTTATGGTCATCTATCTTTACGGTATCAGACACTGCCTTCATATCTAACTGTTATTTTGTTCCATAGAGGATAGCTCCATGTTCCAGCAGAATGGCCTGAAGATCTTCGACATGATCTTCCAGTTCACGCGGAGTCAGACAATCCCTTACGCATAATGCTGCGGCAATACCGGCAGCCTGCCCCCAGACAATATTATCCGGCAACAGATCTCTCTTGAAATCTTCGCTGAGAGACAGGCATTTTCCGGTGATCAGCATGCCTTCTACACCTTTGGGAACCATGCAGCGGTATGGGATATCATAGGAACCGCCATCCTGCGGATATTTAAACTTCGTAAAAGAAGCCATTGCCACACTCAGGTCGGAGTCCTCATTTGACTCTCCGCTGAGTACGTTTTTGTTGCCGGCAGTATGGAACGGACCTCCTTCATTCACGCACTGCATACATTTGGCAATGACATCCGGGAATTTGCGGCTGGATACAACGTCTTCTGTCTGCATCTGATAATCTGCAATGAAATGGCGTCCTTCTCTGGTTCTCATGGCGGCTGTGACGCGGGTAAGATACGCATTTTCATAACCGGGCAGATATTTGTTGATCGCTTTTATGGCAATTTCAATCTGACGTCTGGCTTCGGACTCTCCGTAGGACCATTCCGTAACATCCGTTGTGTCGCAGTCCTTAATCTGCGCAGTGTGCTGGAAAACCGCCTGGAAATGATCATGGGACCGGGGAGCCATGAAATGCCCCAGGTCACCGTACGGTTCCAGATCACCGGCCTGCATGGCTTTCATTGACAAATCGGCGTATTCCAGATTTCCAAGTACACCGATACGCACAAGATCCAAAATGGAATCGCATTCCAGCGCCCTTTGGCGAATACCTTCAATCCGCCGCATCTCCTTATCATAAATTCCGTTTCGGATTGGCTGGAGCTGATCGATATGTTCCTTGTAGTACTGCGTTACTTTATTCCAGTCAATGCCATCCATATGGAATGTGATAGAAGGTGGATCAATTTCCTCTTTGGTACGATCAATTTTCGTGTAGGGAACGCCCGCTCGCACAGCAATATCTCCTTCGCCGCTGGCTTCAATGACCACTTTCCCCATGACTGCCTGACGTCCGTTGGTATTTTCTACCACCACCCCGCACACAGTATCGCCTTCTTTTAGTACATCAACTGCCATTGTGTGCAGAAGCAGTGATACATCATAATCACGCAGCATCCGGAACATAAGTAAACCGTAATGGTCCGGATCTATCATGGACAGGCTGCACCAGCTGCGATCCTGTGGTGCCGGGTACGGGAGAGCGTGCCCCTCACGCTCTAAAATGTCGTGAGTCTCTTTTACAAAACCACCGATAATATCTTCGCCATGCTCGTTCCAGAGATGGGCAAAAGCCCAGCCTGGAGGGCCAACGACGTTGACCATGCCGCCAACGATACCAAGGGTTTCAATTAAAATTGTCTTTGCCCCGGTTCTGGCTGATTCAATTGCCGCAGCACATCCGGAAGCGCCTCCTCCAACTACAATCACATCATAATTTCCATAAACTTCCATTTTGAGATTCTCCTTTCTTTTTTATGACCTGTTTTTAAAATCATTTATATTGTGAGCAATTTCTCCGTTCGGAAGGCAGACTGGTTCGACAATCCCCTCGCTGTGAAGAGCCCACGGAAGGATGATCCCGTCATGGCCTCCCCGACCTCCGATTGTTACAATTTCCACATCACCCGGGGTTCGCGTTACCGGAAGCGGATGACGATTCCTGAAGTTTTCCGGACGTACCGGAACCAATCCGCGGTTCCTTACCATGGGCACTTCATGGTATGCGTATGTATGGATATGCTCCCGAATCATTTGTTTCGTGTAGCCGCTTCTTTTTAACAATGCTGCATGATCAGGTGTCAAACATACAACCAGAGGACCCGGCATATAGGCATTGTTTGATCCGAGTGTGGTACAACAATGTGTAATCGTATCCAGCAGATCATGTCCATTGGAACTCAGGAAATCAATCACGTCATGAATTGGCTCAGCCTTCAGCATATAAACAGTTGTTGTTCCGGAATCAAAACGCTCTTCATTAATCATGTCCCATTCAGCGAGAGACGGCTCTTCCGCAAAGCAGAATGTAAATTCCGCCTGCGATGCGATGCAGTCCAGATCACAAATCCCCGGGACTGATCGAAGCACATTGATGATGGCCAGGTTAATTGCTCTTCCCAAAGTGGCGTTTACTGGCCAACCGGGTCCCTGGCAACCCTGTTTTCCGGAGAGTCCGATTTCCTGCGCAATCGGACCGGATACAATACACAGATTGCCGCCCGGATGAGATGTCGTAACAGACTGGTTAAAATTATAAAGCTTGTTGTTCAGCGCTTTAAATGCCGCAACCAGAATAGGCATCGCCTGTGGTTTACAGCCTGCCATCACGGCAGCTATGGCAACATCTCGGACACATATTTCCTTTCCGGAAGGACCAGAGGCGTTCACCAATTTTTCATTTTCATCCCACGGGCAATAGCTCATCATTTTTTCATACCGCCGTTTTGTAGGCGGAATAATTGGAAGACCGTCGCTGATATGCTCCGAATTGAAGAAATCCATCACTTCTTCCATATAAGCACCCGGCTCAAGTGACAGATTTTCATACGGAACCTGAATAAATGGAAAAAATCAATCTTTTGAGCGGGGGGGGATTGTTATACATATTAAAATAAATACTTGCA
>JAJBTR010000145.1 GCA_020860745.1 Lachnospiraceae bacterium
TTATACATTGCTTTACGGAAATAGCAGGATTATAATGATGTGCAGGTTAGTTATTTAGTCAAAACATATCTGGTACGATATACCATCAAAACCACCGGGAGGCTTTCTATATGAGTTACCGCATTGCGATCTGCGACGATTCCGCCGCAGACCGAACCTATATACAATCGCTGATCCGCATCTGGGCGAAAGAGCAGACCATTTTTATTCAGACAGAAGAATTTCCTTCCGCGGAGAGCTTCCTGTTTTGCTATGATTCGGATAAAAACTGGGATATTCTTCTGCTGGATATTGAGATGGGCAATATGGACGGCGTGAGTCTGGCAAAAAAGCTGCGGCAGGACAACGAAACTCTGCAGATTGTCTTTATCACAGGCTACTCTGACTATATCGCGGAGGGCTACGAAGTAGCGGCGCTCCACTACCTGACGAAGCCTCTGAATAAAGAAAAGTTTTTTTCTGTACTAATAGGCGCTGTGGAAAAGCGGAAGAAAAATGGGAAAATTCTGACCTTCGATTTGTCCGGTGAGATGGTGCGCGTGCCGATCTGGCAGATTATCTACGCGGAAGTGCAGCTCAACTACGTGACCATCCACACAAAAGAAGATATCCGGATAAAAATGACTCTCTCCAGCCTGCAACGTGAACTGGACGACCGCTTTTACCGGGTGGGACGCTCCGTCATCGTAAACCTGACGCAGGTACGGCGCGTCACCCGATCTGATATTTATCTGGCGGGGGATATCGTCCTGCCGCTGCCGCGGGGCGCCTATGAAGGGCTGAACCGGGCGATTATACAGATGGGGTGAATTATCAGTATTTAATTATGACGGATATGGAGAACAGATGCAGTATATTTACAAGCAACCGGGGCAACGCTTCGACAAACCAATCGCCAACTATGACTAAGACGCTCAGAAAAACTTTCGCGCCTAAGTCTCCGTAAGCGCTGGATTACGTCTCAGCTAAAAACGCCCCTACAAAGTTGCATTGCAAATATACTGCATCTGCTCTCCATATCCTGTGCAAAGGTTCCATCATAAATTTACGAAAATAACTAACGCTGAAAGGAGAGGGAGATTATGGGCATCCTATCCGGGAGAATTGACAAGCAGATTTCCGCCTACCAACAGGAGCTGATTGAGACGCACTATGCCGAAGTAGAAAATATGTACCGCCAGATTCGCGGATGGCGGCACGATTACCGCAACCACATCCAGACGATGAAAGCCTATGCCGCCAGCGGCGACTGGGAGTCTGTCTGCCGCTATCTGGACGAGCTGGACACGGATTTAAACACCGTCGATACCGTCATCAAAACCGGCAATCCCATGACGGACGCGATCTTAAATTCTAAGATTTCTCTGGCACGCTCCCGGGATATCCAGGTTATCGCGGACGCGCAGATTCCCGTCAGGCTGAATTTCAGCGAACTGGATCTGTGCTGTATCATCGGAAATCTTTTCGACAATGCCATCGAGGCGAACCTGGACCTGCCGGCCGAACAGCGCCTGATCCGGGTCTACATGGATATGAAAAACACTCAACTCTACATCTCTTTCACCAACTTCACCTCCGGCAGGAAATTAAAGAAACATAATGGACTCTTTTTCTCCACAAAAGGCGATGGACACGGTTTCGGACTGGTACGCATCGACGCCATCGTGGAGCGCCTGCAGGGATATATCAGCCGCAATTCCGAGGACGGGGCATTTACCACGGAGATTTTGTTGCCCACGATGTGAAGCTAACGCGATTTATCCCTCACCGCATACAATTCATCCCCAAAACACACCTCCAAGAGATTTTGTGCTAATATAAGTCCAAGAGGTGAATCAAATGAAAAAAGAACGAACGAAGCCAACCTTCAATCTCTGGCAGTGCACGGCGTTCATGCTGAAAAACGCCTGGCATACCCGCAAGAGCGCCGTCATCGGCTGCATCCTGATCGCTGCGCTCGGCACCGGAAAATCTGTGGCGGAGATGCTTGTCGCACCCATGATCCTCCGACAGGTGGAATCCGCCGTTTCGCTGTCGACTCTCCTGGGAACCATCGGGCTGTTTACCGCCATTCTGGTGCTCTGTTCCGGCATCAAAGATTACCTGACCGTCGGAGCCATGTTTCCGCGGATGGACGTCCGAATCGAAATCATCCGCCAGTTAAATGTAAAATCCGGCAGCACATCCTATCCGAATCGTCTGAATACCCGCTTTCTTGAGACTGAAGAAAAATCCTATGATGCCTGTAGCAGCAACAGTTCTCCCACAGAAAACATCTGGAAGGTCTGGACGCTGGTTCTGACAAATGTGTTTGGATTCTGCGCCTATCTGTTTTTCGTCTCTGACCTGAACCCGCTGCTTCTCGTCATCGTTATCCTGACGACGGTTGTCGGCTGGCTGGTGAATCGCAGGGTACATCGGTGGGGATACGATCACCGGGAGGAGCAGGCGGCCTGCATCCACAGATCAAAGTATTTTTATAAGGTTTCCACCGATCGGGATTACGCGAAGGATATCCGTATTTTCGGCCTGAAAAAATGGCTGGATGATCTGTGGAACAAGACGCTTGTTTTATACCGCGGGTTTCTGTACAGGAGGGAGAAAATTTACTGTCTGTCTGTTCTGGCAGACCTGATTCTATCGTTTCTCCGAAACGGCGCGGCATATGTCTTTTTGATCGCGCTGACCTTACGCAACGGGCTGCCGGCCTCGCAGTTTCTGCTCTACTTTGCGGCGATTTCCGGCTTTACCGAGTGGATTACGGGGATTCTGGAGCAATCCTCCACCCTTTACAAAGAATGTCTGGAAATCTCCCAGGTCATGGAATATTTAAACTGGCCAGAGCCGTTTTGTTTTACCGGCGGGATCCCGGTCCCGGCGCAATCGGACGGCGATTATGAGATATGCCTTTCCCATGTTTCCTACCGCTATCCTGAGTCGGAGAAAGAGATTATCCATGACATGAACCTGACCCTTCATCCCGGAGAGAAAGTGGCTGTCGTCGGTTTAAACGGAGCCGGGAAAACCACGCTGGTCCGGCTGATCTGCGGTTTCCTCGACCCGACGGAAGGCTCGGTGACACTGAACGGAATTGATATCCGCTCGTTTAACCGCCCGGAATACTATGATCTCTTTTCCGCGGTATTCCAGGATTTTTCCCTGATGGAAGCCAGCCTCGCCGTCAACGTCGCACAGACTGTCAACGGAATCGATGAGGAGAAGGTGCAGAAATGTCTTTCCCTCGCGGGGCTGGCAGAAAAAGTCCGCTCTCTCCCGAAGGGTATCGAGACGCCCATCGGCCGCATGGTTTACGAGGACGGTGTGGAGCTCTCCGGCGGCGAGACGCAGCGGCTGATGCTGGCCCGCGCTCTGTACAAAAACGGTGCGATTCTCCTGCTGGACGAACCCACCGCCGCGCTGGACCCGATCGCGGAAAACGATATTTACCTTAAGTACAACGAGATGAGTCAGGGAAAGACTTCCCTGTTTATCTCCCACCGTCTGGCCTCGACGCGCTTCTGCGACCGCATTCTCTATATGGAGAACGGCGTCATCGCGGAGGAAGGCACACATGGTCAGCTGCTGGCAAAAGGCGGCGGCTACGCGAAACTGTTTGAAGTTCAGAGCCGCTACTATCAGAAAGGAGGCGCAGCATAATGAAACTGAGCTATCGGGAAGCATGGAAACGAAATGTCCGCGCATGGCGGATCTGGTGGAAACTATGTCCTTCTGTCTTTCTGTCCAGCGCACTGACCTCTGTTTTTGAAGCAGTTGCGCCGCTGGCCACCATTTATCTCTCAGCCCGGCTGATCTCTGAACTGGCCGGAAACCAGGACCCGCAGATGCTGCTTCAATGGGTGCTGCTGATCCTGATCACGCAGGCGGCCCTGCAGCTGTTAAAAGGGCTTTGCAGCCGCTGGAAGGAATACGCACTTGACGTCGCATATCGCATGGATGATCAGATCCTTATGGAAAAGATGACAAGCCTCGATTATGCAGATATCGACCGCGAATATATCTATGATCTGTTCAGCCAGATTAAACAAAATGAAAATTACTCAGGATTTGGAATTCAAATGGCATTCCATATCTTTGAACATGATTTTGTCCTGGGACTCGTACAGATCATCGGCGGCACTGCGCTTTCCGTTACGATGTTTCTGCGCAAAGTGCCCGCGGACAGTTCACTGGCATTCTTAAATTCACCGTTTACTGCCATCGCGGTTCTGGCAGCGCTGTTGGTAATTGCTGTTCTCTCACCCTTTTTATACAGCAAAGGTCAGCAATATTTCTCTGACTATACGCCAAAAGCGAGATTCGGCAACCGCCTGTTCGGATTTTTCGGCTTCACTACAACAGAACAGAAACGCGCATCAGACATGCGTATGTACCGCCAGCAGGAAAATATCTGCTGCATCTATTTCGACAGATCCAACATGTTTTCCTCGGATTCTGACATCGGGAAGGCGGCACGCGGCCCGATGGGACTTCTGACCGGCGCTTCCGCAGCTCTCTCCATGGGCGTGGTCGGTCTGGTCTACCTCTTTGTCTGCCTGAAAGCGTGGGGCGGCGCGTTCGGTGTGGGCGAGATCACGCAGTATGTAGGCGCTGCCACACAGTTTTTCCTCGGCATCTCCGCGCTGCTGGACGCGGTCGCCGAAATCAGAATCAACGGAGCATTTCTGGAAACAACCTATGAATTTCTGGATATCCCCAATAGAATGTATCAGGGCAGCCTGACCACGGAAAAACGCTCCGACCGGAAATACGAGATTGAATTCAAAGATGTCTCTTTCCGCTATCCCGGGACGGAACAGTACGCGCTCCGCCATGTGAATCTGAAATTCACTGTCGGCTCCCGGCTTGCCGTCGTCGGACCAAACGGAAGCGGCAAGACAACCTTTATCAAGCTGCTTTGCCGCCTGTACGACCCCGAAGAGGGGCAGATTCTCTTAAACGGCATTGATATCCGCAAATACCGCTACGACGATTATATCGGCATCTTTTCCGTCGTGTTTCAGGATTTCAGGCTGTTCGCCCTGCCGCTCGGTGAAAATGTAGCCGGCTGCTGCGGCTACGACCGGGAGCGTGTACAAAAAGTACTCACCGACGCCGGCTTTGGCGCGAAATACACACCGGACATCTGGCTCTATAAGGATCTGGAAAAAGAGGGCGTGGAGATTTCCGGCGGCGAGGCGCAGAAGATTGCAATCGCCCGGGCACTGTATAAAGACGCACCCTTTATCATTCTGGATGAACCTACCGCTGCCCTCGACCCCATTGCGGAAGCGGAAATTTACAGCAAATTTGACGAAATTGTCACGGACAAAACCGCCGTATATATCTCCCACCGCCTGTCATCCTGCAAGTTCTGTGACGAGATCGTAGTTTTTGATAATGGCCGGATTGTCCAACAGGACACCCACGATAATCTGGTAGCTGATGAAAACGGGAAATACTACGCGCTGTGGAATGCGCAGGCACAGTATTATGTGTGAATCGAATAAGAGGCACCTCATACTCGCCGAGCAGGATGCAGACAATGCTGCTGTCATATTCCATAAGGGCTCCTGAACACGCGAAAAGGGAAAGCCATGAATGAAACGCTTGCGCTCCGATTCATGGCTTTTCTTCCTTTGGTATCATACCCTATTAAATTTTTAATTCAAATCTCACTATCTTCTACTCAAAATATACTGCTCCGCATGGAATGCATCCATACCGACACAACGCTGGAAACACGCCGCTGTCTTCTGCCCGCAGAGCCGCTGCATCTTAACCTTATTTCTCAAATCCTCTGTGCTCTGATGAATGTGAGTAAACCGGTTGATCTTGTTCCCGGTGAACGGAGATGTCACTGTCATCAGATCCGCATGCTCAGGATCCTGTGCCATCAACAATGTTCCCTGCATATTTCACATCTCCCTTTTTGATGCATTTTTGCATCAGTATAGATTC
>JAJBTR010000007.1:0-1630 GCA_020860745.1 Lachnospiraceae bacterium
AGGATTGGATCAGTTCAATGGCTGCGTCGTAATCATATCCTGCGGAAAGCCTGTTGCCTTCCTCAATCAGTGCTTCCTGCTGTTCCAACTCATCCTGTTGATCCTGGTCTGTTTCTCCGACGGCAGTACCATCAATTGTGAGGGCTTCCGCCGATTCGCTGGTCTGGCCTCCCGATTTGCTGTTAACTGATGACATGTTTCGAATTTTCGATGAGGCAGTCTGCAGGATGCCGACCACAATTACAAGTGTTACGCAGGCAGCCAGAAACGGAGCGGTCTTTCGCAGTTGATTTAATCTTTTCTTCTGGTTGTGCCGTTTTTTTCTTCGCCGACCGGTTGCCATTCGTTGATTTTTTCTATCATATCTGTTTTTTCCTTCGTTTTTCATTTCCCCTCAAACTCCCCGATTTTCCTTACCGCATTTTACATAACCCGCTTGTGTTCAACCATTCAACGCTTTCTCATAGTAAATCTTATAGATCAGCGTACCGACCGTCCGGGTACCTGCCTGCCCATCCGCTTCCAGACCTGTTTCTGACTGGAACGCTTTGACAGCAGCTGTTGTTGCATCATCATAAGTACCGCTTACTGACAAAGCTGTGTTTTCATTATAAGTATTTAATGCATTCTGCAGCCAGCTTGCACCCACATCTGTACTCCACACAGAACCATATGGAATCTGGTAATCTTCGCTGCTGCAGTAGGTCCATCCCAGACCGGATACCGTACCGTATGTAGCCTGCCGCCGCGGAATATACGCTGCGGAGTAACGGGTTGTATCCGATGTATAATACTTATAAATATAGCAGATTGCGGCAATATGGAGTTCATTAAGCGTCACATCGCTCATATCATCAACCAGGTTTCCTGCATAGGTCACACAGGTCTTTGCACCGCTTGAAGAGCTGCCGTAACCATACTGGTTTTCCAGATCCGCATAGTACACGAGCGCCGCCGCATTGCGCAGCCCCAGTGTGTATCCATGATTCAGATAACCTGCAATGCAGGAATCCGCAAGGGCATCCTGCATGGACTGACCGGCGCCGGTTCCCAGCAATGCTGAGATTCTGGTTGGCTCCGCGGATGTCAGTGTACGGCTGGCCCAGGAAGTCGATGAGATTGTAATCTCACTGTACAGATCCGCTCCCAGTTCAGAGTAAGCTGTCGCATTATCCTTCGCCACAATCAGACGCATCAGAATCAGAGCATTTTCACCGTGCCACTGAAGCTTTCCGACGGAGAGAGCTCCGCCGTCATTTGCCGTTACGGTCGTGTAGCTTCCCTCATTGGATACTATCACACTCTCCGCTGTATCCCGGATTGCCGCAGCTGCTTTTTCATCGACAGACTCAAACTGCAGCGTCGTGTAGGTATAGCTGTACGTATAAGGACTATAGGTTGTACCTGTCACTTTCCCATTCGTCACCTGATAAATCAATCCGTTATAAGTCACTTTGCCGCTGTAACTGAACTGTACCTTACCGTTCTTTACATACCAGGTTCCGTTTTTATTGCTCGCGATTCCGGTAAAGTTAAAGTTCACCTTACCGCTGCTGATATACCACCAGCCATTTTCATTCGCATAATCCGCCAGACCCGTGAAATCCTGCTGCACCTTGCTCCCGACCAC
>JAJBTR010000007.1:1730-3960 GCA_020860745.1 Lachnospiraceae bacterium
AAATCCTGCTGCACCTTGCTCCCGACCACGTACCACCAGGCCTTCGTCCCGTTCACCGTACCCTGGATGACGCTGTTCTTTGTAAATGTGACGGTTCCGTTTTCAATGTACCACCAACCGTTACTGTTAGAGGCAAATCCGTTATAGGTGAGATCCACTTTGCTGCCTGTCACATAGTACCATCCCTCTGTACCGTTTACTGTCCCCTTTATCACATCGTTTTTGTTGAACGTGACAATACCGTCTTCCACATACCACCAGCCGTTGCTGTTTTTCGCAAAACCCGTATAAGATGTGTCCGCAACGCCGTTAACCGTATATTCCCACTTTCCGGTGGATGAATTATAAACAATGTCCGTAGTGGAAACAGACAATCCGTAGTAATTGGCAATCCCCGTTGCGTCCGCCACGCCGAGACTCTTCAGGCCGGACTCCGTGGACAGATACTTTGACACATCAGAAGAACTGCTCATAAACGCATGCTCAATGATGATGGCCGGAAAACCGGCTTTTTTACTGTTTTTTATTACGGCATAATAGTCTGCCAGGGAGCCGTCAGAATAGAGCGTATTATCTTCTGAATTCCGGATTTTGGTGCCGCGGTCTGTCAGTCCCAGAGCCGTCAGCTGTGACAGCACTTCGGAGGCCAGCGCTTTACCCTCCGCACCGACCGATGCGTTGTAGTTTGAATTGGGATAGTACACCTCAGCGCCATTCGCCGAGGAGGAAGACGCAGAATTCAGATGAATACTCACATAGACATCCGCGCCGACACTTTTCGCATACTGTACCCGGTTATAATTATCATCGCTCGAAGACGTGCCCGGATAGGGGCATGTACCGCTGGTCCGCGTCATATAGACAATCACGCCTTCGTATTTTTCCAGCTCAGCCTTGCAGTACTGTGCGATCTTCAGCGTCAGATCCGCCTCCTTTAATCCGCTTGAGCTGGACGTTCCCTGATGAGTATCGTCATGTCCCGGATCCAGGACAACCACAACATAGCCTGAATCAGAGGAAGCGTCAAGAGTTGCTGATTCCTGCTGTGCCGTGATGGCCTCCTCGATAGAGTTTTCCGAAGACTGCTCTCCATTTTCATCAAAGGTACTGACGCTGATCTCCAGTTCCTCCTCTATCTCTTCCGCAGCATCCTCCGACGCATCTTCTGTGTCCTCATCGACAATCTCTCCGTCCGCCTCGGTTTCCACCTCTGTCTCCACGCCATAAGAAGCGTCAATCCCGATATCTGAGAGGGTAATCGCATAAACGATTCCATCCATCACCCAGGATACCGTGTCCAGAATATAAACCCCGATTTCATTCCCGTTCTGATACGCTATCTCAAACAGCAGACCCTCTCCGCTGATCCCTGAAGCCTCAACCTCGTATGTACTGCCGTCCGACTGACGATGATACGCCAAAACCGCCGAGGCGGCGCTGCTCTCACCATCCCCTACAGAGACAATGATGCTCTGCGTCTCCCCCCAGAGCCACATACGGCTTATCCACCACCAGATAATTCAGGACGCCCTCCGTATCTCCCGAGACAGTATCCGCAGCTGTTTCCTCCGAATCCGCAGTCTCCGCATCCATCTGCAGTGATGCGGCAGAGGCTTCCGCGGTGTCTTCCGCTGTTGTCACAGCTGTATCAACCGTTTTTGCAGTGCTTTCCGCCGCCTCTGCCACGGCTGTATCAATTTCATCTTCCATCTCCGTCTCTGTAGCATCGACTGCTTCCGCGCCCGTCTGCACCTCAGCCGCACTGACCGACTGCAGCGGCATGCATGTTACCACCATGGCCGCCGCCATAACTCCGGCCAACAGTTTCTTCCAACTCCTCATCATATGTTCTCCTGCTTTCCTCTATGCTGTATTTCACCCGGTTATTTTACCTTGCCGTTTTTCACATAATACTTCTTTCCGCGATAAGTCACCCTGCCGGTATAGCCAAACTGTACCTTGCCGTTTTTCACATACCAGGTACCGTTTTTATTGCCGGCAATACCGGTAAAATTAAAATTCACTTTTCCATTCTGAATATACCACCAGCCATTTTCATTGGCATAGTTCGCCAGACCGGTATATCCAAATTGAACCTTGCCGCCGACCACATACCACCAGCCGTTTTTGTTCTTCGCAATGCCATACATCTATAATATACACATAACAATATTCATAAAAACAACTCAGTGTATATATCGATGATCGCCGAATCATTAAAAAAAAAACG
>JAJBTR010000007.1:3970-5949 GCA_020860745.1 Lachnospiraceae bacterium
AAATGGACACTTCACATTACCCTTGAGATTAGACACCGAGCCTGTGACATTGGCATAGGCCGACAGACCGGTATAGCCAAATTGAACCTTTCCGCCCGTCACATACCACCAGCCGTTCTTATTCTTCGCCACGGTATTCTTCGTGAAATCCACCTTACCGTTTTTGATATACCACCAGCCGTTTTTATTCGCATAATCCGCCAGACCGGTAAAACTCAGCTGCACTTTGCTGCCAACCACATACCACCAGCCGTTCTTTCCTTTTACGGATCCATAGATGACACTGTTCTCCTGGAAAGTAACTTTTCCTTCCTCAATATACCACCAGCCATTGCTGTTTTTTGCAAAACCCGTATAGGTCTTATCTACATTCCCGTCATCGTCCACATACCACCATTCACCGGTTGAGGAATCCCGGACAACATCACCGGTCACTTTATAGGTATCATACCACCAGTCCAGATCCACGTTGCCGGAAATCCCGCTCACGGAAGCGGTGGAGGAGCACTGCCAGAAAGAATAATCTCCCGCGTAAGTAGCTTTCGATTTCCACTCGGCCAGCCAGACTTCGCAGTCTTCCCCGAAATCTGCTGCATTTAAACTGCCTGTCAGCGTAGACTTATTCGCATAGACGCAGGAATCATAGCCCGCCGCCTCAATCTTTGCGCAAAATGCGTTGCAGGTCGCCGTCCCCTCCGCTTTCGACAGCGATGTCGTTCTGCCCCCGTCATAGAATTCAAAGTCAATGACAACAGGAAGATCCGGCGTATAACTTCCAAGCTGCTGAATCACATAGTCCGCCTCCGCATTCGCTTCCGCAACCGTAATTGCCTGGGACCGGAAATAAATCCCGACACTCACGCCCGCCGCGGCCGCATTGGCCCGGTTTTTTGAATAACAGTCATCACTATAGATTTTGCCACTATAGGCATCCCTGTATCCCAGCCGTATAAAGGCAAATTCCACACCGGCTGCACTGACTGCCTCCCAGTCAATATCTCCCTGCCACCTGGAAACATCAATACCCATGGAAATATTCGCATTTTCCGCAATATTCTCATTATGATAATACGTTGTACCATTCCAGGAAGTCGAAATTCCGGAGGAACTGTTCAGCCCGGATGCCGTGCTCTGTACACTGAAATCCGCATCGTCGTCTGCATCCGTTTCCTCAGACTGTTCCATGTTCTCCAGGTATTCCACACAATCCGGATCTCCGTAGTCAACCGCATAGCCGTTGATATACCGGACTGCGTTTCCATCCTCTGTCGTTCCGCTGTCTGTGTTATTCTCTGTCGTACTATTGTCTGTATCATTCTCCGCAGTTCCGCTTTCCACCTCATCGGTCAGATCCTCGCCGGATTCGTCAACTGCCGCTTCATCGACCGGATCCCCATCGACTGTGTCATCCGCCGCCGCTTCATCGACCGGATCCCCGTCGGCTGTGTCATCCGCCACCGTCTCACCGGCACCTCCGGCCATATTTTCCATCTCCTGTGCAGCAGCCGGAATCGCTCCGGCCTGAAATATCAGTGCAAAAGCCAGCACCACAGAAATCCATTTTTTTCCCTTCATTACCAATCCACCTTATTTTAAAAACTTTCCAAAATCAGATATATCTTAAGTATACCAGACTTTCTCCCTGTTTCCCAGCCATAATATCTGGAAAATCATGCCGCCTTACCGTTTTTCACCTGATACAAAATGCCCTGGTATCTCACTGTCCCGCTGTAATTAAAATTCACCTTGCCGTTCTGCAGGTACCAGATTCCGTTTTTGTTCTTCGCGATACCGGTAAAGCTGAAATCCACCTTGCCGCCTTTGATATACCACCAGCCGTTCGCGTTTGAATAATCCGCCAGACCGGTATAACCGAACTGTACCTTACCGCCCGTCCCATACAACCAGCCGTTATAATTCTTAGCAACTCTCTTAGAAGTGAAATCAACCTGGCCTTTCATAATATAACACGAGACCAG
>JAJBTR010000014.1 GCA_020860745.1 Lachnospiraceae bacterium
CCTCAATAATATCCGCCGCAATTCTTCGTTCTTGGTCATCGATACCTTTGCGGGATAATATGACAGCAAAGGTCTTAAAAAAATCTTTATGTCAATCATCGGTCCGAAATGTTCCACATAATAAACTTCATTATTATATTTTGTTTGCAGATCATTATCGTTCCGTCCTTGCACAGCATTCCAGCTTGTCATACCAGGTAGAACTTCAAATCTTTTTAGTTGATCCTCCGTATATGTAGGAATATCATTTATCAGCAATGCCCTCGGGCCAATTAATGCAACCTCACCCTTTAAAATATTAAACAATTGTGGAAGTTCGTCGAGGCTGGACTTTCGAAGGAATTTCCCCAACTTCGTTGTTCTCTCATCATCTGACAGCTTTCTGTCTCCATCCATCGTTTCAACTTTCATCGTCCGGAACTTATACATCGTAAAAATCTGTTTTTTATATCCTGGTCTCCGCTGTTTAAATATCACTGGTCCTTTAGAATCCAGTTTTATCAGCAAAGCAATAATCAGCATCAACCACCACAAGCAGATAATTGCTATCTATGAGACTATAAAATCAAAAATTCTTTTTATTCTTCTGTATATTCTATGCTTACCACTGTGGTAATAGCTTTTTGTTTCATAACCATTCATATTAGAAAATCCTTCTCGTCTCTAATCTTCCTGCCATGTTCTTTGCTTTAATGAAATGAATGCCAGCATTTTCTGAAAAATCTCTGTCAACATCTCTATCCCCAATGTAAACCATCTGCTCTGGCATATATCTCTCTACAAACCCAATCTTAGATAATCCAGCAGTTGAGGGTTTATAAAAAGACTTTCCCATTGAACCAGTGATTACTATATTTTCTTTCTCGATATATCTCGCTACTCCAAGAGATGCTATTTTTCTTTGTTGTAATTTTTCGTTCCCGTCAGTAATAATAAAAAGTTTAAATTGGCGTTCGACACAATAGTCTAATAATTTAAGCACGGAATCTCCTAAACGAATGGAAAAAGGAGCGCATCTATATATCTCGACACATTTCGAGACTGCTATCTTGCTCACTGGAATTTCCGAAAAATCAATTGAATCTTGAAAAATTCCTGAATAAGATGATCCCTTTTCCATCCATAGTTCAAGCATATATTCGTATATTTGCTTCTGATTTTTTCTGCTGATATCACTTAAAAACTGAGCTATAGGTTGATATACTTGCTTGATAAACTCTTTCTCATCGTATAACGTTCCATCTAAATCAAAACCAACACATTTTATATCTCCTTGGAACATCTCCGTAAAAAAGTGCAACTCCAAATTAAATGCTACGTCAAAAGAACCGTTCTTCATAATATCTTCCCATTTTCATTCCATATTTAATTTCACAATTCGGTTCAACGCTCTTTCTCCCTGTGAATAAATCAATAATCAAAGGAATCCAGTTTTCAGTAGCTTCAAACGCTAAAGCCGTCCCCCCCCGCCTAAACGTGTATTAACTTCAATAAAGGAAATGTCACCATTTTCTTTAATAAAACACTGGACATTTATCGGTCCGCGAAATGTGATTCTCTCACACAGGTAATGAATCCATTTACATATCTCCTCATTTTGTACAACAACGCCTCCTGTTGACTTTCCATTACGAACCCCTAATCTTATTCTCGGGACTATATAAATAGGCTTGCTGAAATAGTCGCACAAAACATCAATTGTATATTCTGTCCCGGATACAACTTCTTGTGATATACAACCAGTCATATCCACTTTTCTGGCGGATCTTACAATTCCCTTAGAACCTCGTCCCTCCCTCGGCTTTACCAATCCATATTCCTGTTCCAAACTTGTTTTTGGTGTAGGAATCCCGTGTTTACTAAAGAATTCATAGGCTTTCCATTTATCATTGAAAATGTCTACCGTTGATTCTGGAGAAATAACAGCATATATACCTTTTTCCCTTAGGCTTTCACTGTTTTTACTCCAGAGCGACATGCAATCATCTAATGTTGGGATAACAACGTCTACCTTATGATCAGAAACAAAATCAAGCATGTATTTTTCATAGTCATCGCATTCGCTCACCTTGGGAACTGTGTAAAACTCATCACATAAATATCGACCCGCTATATCTGGATCACAGTCCACCCCTATGCAGGTATTCCTACTCTCTTTAATTGCTTTATTAAGAAAATTAGCAGTTAGTACTCCAACTGCCTCTCTCATAATCCTCACATTACCGCCCTCCAATGCCAATTTTTCATCAAATCACTACGCTCCTAGTGCAGTAACCAAATTAGATTTTTTTAATCCCTTCTAAATACGCACTCAAAGGCCTCTGCATAATTGCATCCTGCCTGTGAGCCGCGATACGCTGCCAATCCCTCTAAGGCCTGCCTTGATCTCGGATGTGGATAATCTCTCATGACTCCTTTATATGCAGAAAGGGCTTCAATTTTTTTATCTATTCCATCTTTTCCAACCTCTACAAAATAATTAGCAGTGAAGCGATTTGAAGAGGAATCAATAGACCACTCTGTAGACGATGGTACTTCCATGAACAAAAGTTTTCTTAAGGGAGCAATCCCATCTTTTCTTTGGAATAACCTACACGCCGCTTGAACAGCTTCGGCAGTCATAACATGATCGATATTAGTGTCAGATGGATGATGTGTAATCAACACCTCCGCCTGAAAATCCTCTATGCACTTTTCAATAAACTGAACCAATTCCAAATGTGGCACAGTGTTCATTTTAATATTGGGAAAATCCGCTGTGTATGTTTTCTCCACCCCGATAATCCTCATAGCTTCTGCTTGGTCAGCTGTAAGCGTGTCTGATATATTCGCACGCGCCGCAGCATGGTTTGCCATCGTTGCTACAGCTACTTTATTGCCATTCCTAATCAATTTATGTATTGTCGCTCCGGCTCCTAAAACTTCATCATCCGGATGCGCTACCACCACTAAGTAGTTCATTTCCTAACTCCCTCGTATTTCTTATTTTTGTATTCTTCAATCTCAACGACAATACCATTTCTGAATGTTCTCGGTGAGTAGCCAAAAGCATTGGTTGCTTCTTGATGCGAATATACTCGTGGCTCCACGAGCCTCTGTACCTTTTCCCTATAATCTTTCTTGCCAAATGTAAAGATATACAACACCCATGAACCAGCATAAGCGATAAAAAATGGGCAACTTATAAATTTTACTTTTTTACCCAAATTTTCTCCCATTACGATCAACATATCCCTAAGTAGTATTTCTTCCCCACCTGACAAGTTGAAATTCCGATTAGCTGTACTTGCTTCATTCATCAATACATCATAATATGCCTGCGCTAAGTCCATATAATGTACTGGTTGTAGAGCATAATTCGCACCATTAACTACAGGCATAAAAGGTAACTTATCAACCATCTTGACAAACCTAATCACATTATTGTCTAACACGTTTCCGTATATCATTGTCGGGTGAAGAATTGTCAGAAGAATCCCATGCTCCTTGCATTGCTTCTCTACATAGGCATCAGTAATTCTATAGTTTTCTCCTGCCGTTTTATACTTTGAATATATTCCAGTAGTATGCACGAGAATTAGTCTTCTTACCCCACACTTCACAGCAGCATCAACAATATATGCTGATAAAGAAATGCCTGCCACATGTAAAACTGTGTCTACATCTTTCAACGTGTCTTCTAGAAAATTACTATTTGTTAACTCGCCACAGCATTTCTGAAAATGTATTGGCAGTTTATCAAGTAAACTCGTATCTGATGTGCCTCTAATTAAAGCTTTCACACCACCTGGAAATTTTACAAGGATATCTTCTTTATTGTTAGATAAAATCTGAGCAATAGCACCCCCAGACTTCTTTCCAGTTACTCCAGTAATAACAAGAATATTTCCCATCTCGCTCCCTTAACCTTTCCCTTTATAATTTAAAAGAAACTCGACTCAACCCCGGTCTTTGCTTTCTCTGCTTCCATCCAGACCTTATTCTGCTGTGCGATCACATCTGTCTGGTCGCAGACTTCAATATAGACTTTCCCGTCTTTCACACCAATTTTCTGGATGGCGTAAACGACAGCAGGATTAATGACATCCAGTACAACAGCACCGTTCTCACAGCTCTGCTCTGTGCCATCAATATTTAAAATGAACTCGCCTTCAATGCTTTTCAAAACCGAAATCATATCCATCTTTTTTCGGCGCTCCGTGAAATCCCGGTGAACCTCGGTAAGTAGACACGCCCCTTACGAGGCGTGCCCCTCTCAGAACCGGACGTGCAGCTTTCCAGCATCCGGCTCCCTACGGAACAAATCGTGCCCTATGTCAACCGTATATACTGACGTATATTTTGGGTGGCGCGAGGGGATATACTTTAAGCATATCCTTAAATTCTGGCCACGTGTAGCTTATCCTTTGACTCCTTCGATTCAGCCAGTAGAATAATATCTTTTCTATCCTATTTCGGAATCTTTCAATGGAGTCATAGTTGTCAGTAATACCATAATAGTGATAGTAACCAACAAGTATCTGATTCAATTTCTCAATAATCAGATTCAGAGGCCACGGTCTAATGGAACTAATCAGCTGGTTCATCTCCTTACATTTCTTTGCAAATTTCTTCTTGCTGGTTTTCCTCTTTACTCTGAACTGTCCTTTTCTACCATGAGAGCAAACATCGCACCCTTCGCTGGGCGCACCGCGATTTTGCGGGGAAAGTCCGTTCAGATGCGGCGTACCTCTCAAATTACAATTCGAAAAAAAGTTCGCTTCATTGCGGGGTTTTCGCCCTCATCCCCGAACAGGAGCCAGTCAGCTCCAATCCCAAGGGTCTCCTCTATCTTTTGCGCATACCGGATCGTCATCTGCTTCCTGCCCGAAATAACATCATTGAGCATGGATGTTGCCGTATGCGTATATTTCCCAAACTCCCTCTGTGTCAGACCACTCTCTTCATAAACCTTCCGAAGCCGTTTCCGTCTCCTCCGGCTGTCCTCCTCCAGATGAAGTTCGTCCGTGCCCTGTTCCCGGGCCAGCCATCCTTCACTCACGCCGTATTCACGGCATAACAGCCTGCACACCTCATCGCTCACCGGTGTCAGCCCATCCTCTATCCGGACGACCTGCTGATGGGAATATCCAATTTTCGCCCCGAATTCTGTCCTTCGCAGCCCCAGGCTCATCCGCAGCTCTCTGATACGATCCCCATCCGGCCTGGCTTTACCATCATTTGACTTAACTTTTACACCCATTTGATTGACTTACGCCCTTTCTTCTTCTATCATTCTTTGTATTGTGCCTCTATATATATTTTTAACGTTTGCACTAAGAGAAGTCTGCTGGTTGCACCGGGTTGATGCTGTTTTCAGCCATTGCAGCCACTGCCTGTTACTATTTTTCACCACAAAAAACACAAAGGAGGTTTCACTGCAATGGCTCAAAGAAGCACCAACCGTCTTGCCGGCCTGCCACAGAATGTCCTGATCACGGATGTCAGCGAATCAGGGAACGAATTTATCGCGGTCCTGCCGCACATCCAGGTACCATGCCCGTACTGCAATGGCAGCTCTGTAACATCAAAAGGGAAAAGCCGCCCCCAGACCATCTACCATATGCCGCGCGGCAGGCATGCTGTAAAAGGTCGGCGGCATATATCGAAACAATTTGAATGATTCACTGTTTTGGATTACTTCACACAGGTCATGCTCGCTAAAATCCATCACATCATCATCTTTAATGTCCTGCCCCCAATATTCGAATTTTTCTTTTAGGTTTTCCCGCAGTCTATCATACATATCAAGTGCTTCTTTCGGCACTGTGATAACCACAGCCGCTTCTTTATTATACCGTTACTTTTTCCAAGATTCCAGAGCCACTTTCACATAGTCAGGGTTGTTTCACGAACTTTTTATCCAAGACCAAACCCCATGACAAGACATTA